>QFNK01000028.1 GCA_003240795.1 Micavibrio aeruginosavorus
AGGCAGATCCCTCCCTGCTTCTCAAGAATGGCGAAGATTGGGGCAGCTATTACAACACCGATCCCTACGTGATGGCCGGTCAGGTCGCCAGAGGTTACGAAAGGCTGCAAATGGCCTTGGGCGCGACTTACACCCCAAATCTTTTCTGCCGCCTGTTTTACAAGGATATGTCATGAGCCTCTTATTCAACATCATAATGCAGCATACGCCGGAAAAAGTGGCGCTTGCAGAAGAAGGATACAGCATTTGCTACGGCGATTTGCCCGATCTTGTTCGAAGCCGTTCTGAACGCATAAAGCAATATCGTTGTGTCGCCTTGTCCATGAACAACGAAATCGAATGGATTTTGTGGGATCTCGCGGCGCTTGCCGCGAATGTGACGCTTGTCCCGTTGCCGCCATTTTTCACCAGGGAACAACGCGATCACGCTCTGAAATCTTCGGGCTGTGACGCCATAATTACGCCGGACGGTCTTATTCCTCTGCCTGGACTGCCTGTATCCCTGCCGCACGGCACAGCCAAGATCACCTATACCTCCGGCACCACGGGAACACCGAAAGGTGTATGCCTTTCCGCGCAGGCCATGAACAACGTCGCACAAAGCATTGTCGATGTGCTCGGCAAGGATATGGCGGGTCTGCATGCATCTGTTTTGCCCTTGGGTGTTCTGCTGGAAAATGTCGCGGGCGTATACGCGACACTGATGGCCGGCGGAACGGTCGTCTTGAATCACCTTCAGATATTCGGAAAAAATTACGAGAACCTTCATCACGTTATCAAAACCTCGGGTGCGACATCGGTCATACTCGTACCCGAAATTCTCAGAATTCTGATGGCGCAGATACTGGAGAAAGGCTCACTGCCTTCCCTGAAATACGTTGCCGTGGGCGGTTCAAAAGTATCTCCGACGCTTGTCACACAGGCCCGCGCTCTCGGTCTTCCTGTTTATGAAGGATACGGATTGTCGGAATGCGCGTCTGTCGTTGCCCTAAACACACCGCAGAACGACATGGTTGGCAGCGTTGGAAAATTACTCCCCCATGTCAGTGCAGCCATCGAGAACGGCGAGATAGTTACCCGGAACACCGGATTTCTCGGCTATGTCGGCGAAACAGCGCCAGACCATATCCACACGGGGGATTTAGGCGAAATAGACGCACAGGGATTCCTGCGTATTACCGGACGCAAAAAAAACGTCCTGATCACGTCCTATGGCCGCAACGTTGCGCCCGAATGGGTGGAATCCGAATTACTGTCCCAGCCGGAAATCGCGCAGGCCGTTGTGTATGGCGATGGCGAGAGCGCTTTGAGCGCCTTCATCGTTCCGTCATCAGCGGCGGCGCAGGTTGCCGACGGCATAGATCGAGCAAACGCCCGCCTGCCCGATTATGCGCAAGTCAAAGTTTTTACCCTGGTTCCACCGTTCTCCCCTGACGATGGAACACTTACCGGGACCGGCCGCCCCCGCCGGTCCCGGATCTTTCAACTCTATCAAAAGGAGAATACCCATGTCGTTCTATGAGAAATTAAACAAAGAAACAGAGTCCGCCCGTCAGGAGTTATACTCCGTTCCCCAGCTGGTGGACGCGCTTCATGGCAATATCAGCCGCGAAACCTACGTCGCATATCTGACACAGGCATATCATCACGTACGCCATACGGTCCGTTTTATGATGGCGATGGGCGTGAACCTGCCGGAAAATAAGAAATGGCTGCATGACGCGATAGCCGAATATATTGAAGAGGAAAAAGGACATGAAGAATGGATCCTCAACGATATTGCCGCGGCCGGCGCAGATAAGGAAGCCGCCCGTGCGGCAACACCGAATTTGGAAATGCAGGTATTGGTCGCATACAATTACGATTATATCGCCCGCAAAAATCCGGTTGGTTTTCTTGGCATGGTATTTATGCTGGAAAGCACATCCATTCAAATCGCGAATAACGGCGCAGATGCTGTAAAGGCAAAGCTGGCATTGCCAAAGACGGCTTTTACCTACCTTTATTCGCATGGGGCCCTCGACATAGAACATTTGAAGTTCTACGAAAACCTGGTCAATCAGGTGACAGACCCAGCGGATCAGGCCGCAATTATCGAGGTCGCGCAGAATACATTCAGGCTCTTTGCGAATGTTCTCCGCTCAATTCCTCACTCACAGGCCCTGCAACATGCAGCTTAAGGGAAAAACCGTTTACATCACGGGCGGCACCGGCGGTATAGGAACGCCGCTTGTGGAAATGTTGAGGAGCGCGGGCGCAATCGTGACAGTACATGATCGCAAGCGTGACGGTGATCTGGTCGAAGTCGTCGACAGGATCTGCAATCAACTCCATCAAAACACGCCGGATATTTTGATCAACATGGCGGGATATAATGTTTTCGATTACTGCGAAAATCAGAATCTTCCCGCGATCGTTGATATGAATATGATGGTGCCCATGCGGTTATGCCAGGCTGTTCTGCCTGGTATGAAAGCGCGGCGTTCGGGCCATATCGTCAATGTCGGGTCTATGACGGCGCTGATACCTTTGCCGCATTTGACGGGTTACGTTTCCGCCAAGGCAGGATTGAAGGCGTTTTCAGACAGCCTCCGCCGCGAACTCTGCGGCACAAAAATCGCGGTGACTCACATCGTTCCCCGCGCTGTCCGTACAGCGATGAATACCGGCGTACGCGCGGAAATAAATGAGCGGACGAATGTAGCTTACGACGATCCGCGCTGGGTTGCGATGCGCATAGTCCGGGCCATCCAAAAGCAGGAAAAGGAAGTGCGTATAGGGTGGCCTGAGCGGCTTTTCGCCTTCATCAATGCTGTCCTCCCCGGCGTCATTGATAACGGCCTGAAAAAAAATCGCAAAATCGGTGAACAGATTTTGGAAGAAAACACTATAGCGAAGGAAACTTACCATGAAAAAAATATATCTCCTTTCGGCATTGCTCGTTAGTGCCTCCATCCCCGCATTTGCACAAACCGGAAACATGCCTGTCTCTATGACTGGCGACGCCGCCACGGTCGCATTTCCTGTAACAGACCCCGTGATGGAACAGATAAAACCCCTTCAGGATGAATGGGCACGTATCAAATACCAGATCCCGGACAAGGAAACGCAGCTGTCGGCCATTCAGGCGCTCGAAGCCAGAGCGGCTCAGCTATCGGCGGCCAATCCCGCACGTGCGGAACCCAAAATATGGGAAGCAATTATTCTGTCTACAGATGCGGGTATTGTAAAAGGCATTTCCGCCCTCCCCAAAGTGGAACGAGCCAAAACCCTTTTGGAAATGTCGGAAAAGATCGATCCGAACGCCCTTAACGGATCGGCGCACACCTCGCTTGGCTCTTTATATTATCAGGTCCCGGGTTGGCCTGTTGCCTTTGGGGATAACAAAAAGGCGGAGGAGCACCTGAAAACGGCTTTGCAAATCAACCCGGACGGCATCGATCCGAACTTTTTCTACGGAGACTTCTTGCTTCAGGATGACCGCGCGGATGAGGCCAGAACCTACTTGAACCGCGCTTTGCAGGCTCCTGCACGTCCGGGACGTGAGCTTGCCGATGCTGGCCGCCGCCAGGAAATAAAAGCCGCTCTTGCCAAAGTCGATGAAACCTTGAAAACTAAGAAGAAGAATTTTAACTAGGGAGCATCATGCGCCTTCTTCTGGTAGAAGACGATCGGAACCTCGGAAAAGCTACAGCCGAAGGATTGAAAGAATCCTTTGCTGTGGACTGGGTGCGTTCCGCCGAAGAGGCAGAAGACGCGCTGTCGACGACAAAATACGATCTGGCAGTTCTAGACATCAACCTCCCGGAAAAATCGGGTTTGGATCTTTTAAAAGACCTGCGTCAGGAAAAAAACAAAATCCCCGTACTGCTGTTAACCGCACGCGATGCGGTGTACCACCGCGTTGAAGGTCTGAACACAGGCGCGGACGATTATCTTGTAAAGCCCTTTGATCTGGATGAGTTGTTAGCACGCTGTGCGGCGCTGGTCCGCAGAGCGCAGAGCGACGGCCAGCCCGTAATCGTCATGAATGAGCTATCGTATGAACCGGCCTCGGGAAAGCTGGAAAAAGCTGGAAAGAGCATCCCGCTTTCCGGAAGGGAACGGGCTATCTTCGACGTTCTGGCCCACAACATCAATCGTCCCGTCAGCAAGGCGATGATTGAGGAGCGTATATATGATTGGGGTTCTGCCGACATAGAAAGCAATACAGTTGAAGTTCACATCGCCGGCCTCCGGCGCAAAATAGGGCGGGAAACGATTAAAACCATCCGCGGCATTGGATATATGATCTGCACATGATTTCAAACCAATACTCCCTGAAAAGACGGCTTTTAAAATGGATCAGTTTTCCTGTTCTGGTCGCAGCCTTGCTAATTTTCGTCATTGCCTATCTCTTTTCATGGCACGAAATTGAAGAAGTATATGATGCGCAGTTGGTACACTCCGCGAAGACCCTGCTCCAACTGTCGGAGCGCGAGATCGCAGAGCAGGAAAATATTGATATCGCTACGGAAAACCCCAATCTTCAGCATCGCTATGAGAATAAAACAGCCTTTAGAATATGGAAGGGTGACAGAATTGTCCTTCAATCCTCCCGCGCCAAAGACTTCGCAGGCGTAGAAGCCCCGCCCGGCTTCTCCGAACAGACAATAGAAAATAAGCCGTGGCGTTTCTTCGTATTCATTGATGCCGCGAACGACATCAAAATCGAAACCGCGGAGCGTTATTCCATACGATACGAATTGATCGGCCAGCTTATGACGAGCCTGGCCATACCGATGGCAATTCTTATCCCGCTTCTTTTGCTGATAGTATGGATCGGCGTGCGGCAGAGTATCACCCCGTTGACCGCTTTATCCGCGGATGTGGACTCCCGAAAGATTGATGATCTTACACCGATTGAAGGCCGCGACATCCCCAATGAAATTCTGCCGCTTATCGAGGCCATGAACAGACTGTTTGTTCGGATCGGCGATAGTTTCAAGCGGGAGCGCGAATTCACGGACCATGCCGCGCATGAGCTTAGAACGCCTTTGGCTGCGATGAAAACGCAAACACAGGTTTTGCTGAAAAAATCATTGCCCATGCCCGAATGCAGTGATGGGCTGGAAAACCTCAATAGCACGATTGATCGCACGACGCATCTTGTCGAACAGCTACTGTCTCTGGCGCGTCTGCAAAATGATGCGCCACCGATGGAAGAAATAAACCTTTCCCATCTTTTAGAAGAAGCCGTCGGTCAAATACATCCCTCGGCAAAATCCAAGCAGCAATCGATAAATGTGAATGTGGAGCCTGATGTAAGCGCGGCCGGCCATGAAGATTCACTTTACATGCTGATCCATAATATTCTGGACAACGCCGTTAAATACACGCCTGAAGGCGGGCGCATAGTTGTATCACTCGGCAAAGATAAAATGTTGTCCATTTCGGACAGCGGACCGGGTATTGCGGACACAGACAAAATGCGCGTCTTCAACCGGTTCGTCCGCGTCGATAAAACAGGTCAAATGGGAAGCGGCCTGGGTTTGTCGATAGCAAAGTGGGTCATAGATACGCACGGCGCAACAATGACCCTCAAAGACAATTTACCAAACGGATTGATCGTAGAAATTTCTTTTCAATAGATATAGACGTGTCAGTAACATTGTTGATCGCGTTTCTAAAAAGGTTTTGTCCGCGGTTCAATCTGGAATACAAAACTTTTAAATCCCTGGCGCTGGTGCAGATAGGCTCTTGGTAACTTTGGCATTGATTACAGGCGCGGGAGCATTCTGTTCCCCGTAAATTTTTGCCTCCCATGGTTCCAGAATAAAATCGGACTCATAATTTGCAAGCTTCCTGATTTCGGAATTCGTTCCTCTTGCCAGCATGTGGGGTTGCGGTACGGCCACCCTTTCGTTTCCACCATTGAATAAGATGGAATGCTGTACGTCATTTCCGAACGTCCATTGAACGTGAAGTCCTGCCTTCCCGAAAAGATCCACTTTCGTTTCCTTTACGCCATAAGGCAGGTTCGGGATGATCCTTTCTTTCCTTAAATCAATAAGGTTACGGTAGTGCTGGAAAAATTCATCCTGTTGCAGATTTTCTGGCCAGGGAAGTTTTGCGTTTATAAAAACATTCTCGTCGCACGGATCCGCATGGTTGTCGTATTGGGGAAATTCTTTCTTTCTTCCTTCGCGCAAAGCATTCCGCATAGCGTCGTCTTCCCAATCCGCAAAAAATGGGAAAGGTGTATTTGCTGCGAGTTCCTGTCCCTGAAAAATCATGGGAATCATCGGGCTGAGCATGAGAAGGGTAGACTCTGCCTTTATAATCGCATCCCTGTCTGGATTGTCTTTCAAAAGGAAATCAATTCTTTCGCCGTTGGGTGTGTTTCCAATCTGGTCATGATTGCGGGTGAACGCAATTGAACGCCGAGGATCAAATTCAATTTCCTTCTCGTCAATGCTTTGATGCATGTTGCGATCGGTTTCCAGATCAAGCGCCATTCCTTTTGATAAAATCTGGGCCAGAACCTGAACGGGGTCTTTGGTGTACGGCTCGTAATATCCTTTGTCTATAAAACCGACCTCGGGCTGGTCAGAAAATATCAAGGAGCGGACAGCATGGTGGAAATCATCCGCCCACTGGGCATGCCCGTGAGGCCTCTGAAAGCCGACAATCTCTCCAGGCATTAATATGGACGGCTTGTTGTGTTCGTTTTCAAGAATGATCGTAAAGTCCTTGTTCTGACGCTCGCCTTCCTCAACGGCCTGGCGGAACGCGGTCTCCAGAAAATGTGGCTTGCTCGGGTCCGCTTCATGCTCCCTGTCCCACAGGGCATGAACCGCATCACGGCGAAAACCGTCTAGGCGGTAAATCTTTTGCCATGCCATGTTTTTTTGATGGAAAAATGTCGCAACTTCCCAAACGGACAAATCGAAGGCCGCGCCCCAAGGGGTGTCATGCAGCTTTTCCTGGACATGTTTTTGTTCCGTGTCGATGTACTCGTCCACGCCCCATAGCTCAGGCATATAGACCCAATAATAATTCCCGACCGGGCCCATATGGTTGTCAACGATATCCAAAATAACGCCCAGCCCGTGTGCATGGGCATGCTGTACAAAATTTGCCAGATCCTGCGGATTTCCGTACGGGGTGTGCATCGCCGCCTTGGCGACCTCGTCATACCCCCAGTTCGCGTTGCATCCAACGCCGCCGATAGGCATAACCTCGATGGCCGTAATACCCAGTTCTTTCAGGTAAGAAAGCTTTTCCGTCGCACCGGAAAAATCGCCTTTCTGCGAAAACGTGCCGACATGCA
Source organism: Micavibrio aeruginosavorus (assembly GCA_003240795.1). Classification (GTDB taxonomy): domain Bacteria; phylum Pseudomonadota; class Alphaproteobacteria; order Micavibrionales; family Micavibrionaceae; genus Micavibrio_A; species Micavibrio_A aeruginosavorus_B. The sequence goes on from QFNK01000028.1 coordinate 7,313, forward strand.
TCTCGTATATGATGAGATCTTCCCGCTTCACGCCGCGCCAGTCGGCCGGCTCATGATTCCAGTCGAGACGTGACGGATCGAGAACTTTTGAAAAACCATGAACATCCCTCTCCTGCCAGTAAGACATAGGATCCGGAATATCCGCCCATTCGTCATTGCCGGGCGCAGGATTCTTTACGCGGTACTGGTAACGTGTGCCGTGCGGCGCATGCAGCTCTAGTTCGTACCAGCCTGCACCGATGCTTTGCATAGGCAGCGTCAGGTTTTCATCCGGAAAGACAAGCTGGGGAGTTTGTTCCTTATCGGATAGCAGCTTTTCCTGCTGCGGCATCCATAAGCGGAAGCGTGTATTTTTGTTTGGCAATACCTTCGCGCCAAAGGGATCTGTTTCGAGGCGCAATTCCGCTAGTGTCGTTGTCATAGAAAAAACTCATCATCACTGTTAATGGCGTCTCTTAACGCCGCTAGGTGCCTGACAGTTCCTCAACATGACGCGCAATTCATAAGAATTACGGCAAGATATGGTTTAAAGCTTTTTCTTGCCAAACAGACGGCTGACAGCAATCAAACCGCAAGCGCCTATAAAACCCGCAATCAGATAGCCGACCCATCCTGCAAGAACGATATCAAACGCCGCAAAAATGGCATTCCCGATAATCGCGCCGATTACGCCTAAAACGATATTGGTAAAAAGACCTTGATCCGATTTCATAGCCTTTTCAGCCAGCCATCCCGCAAAACAGCCTACGATAAGAGCACCCAGCCAGCCAACTTGTTGTTCTTCCATAAATCTCTCCCTAAAATTCCCCTACATACTCATAGCCGCGCAATTGGTTCCCATTTTATAACAGCGCCATTTGCTCATTTTTATAATCACCCGCTCCCTGAAAGGAAGACAGCGTCACACCGAGCAAACGGATTGGTTTCGGCACAGGAAAAACAAACTCCAACAAACGCTCTATGCTTTCAAAAACCTCGGCACTGTCATTCGTTGGACTGCCGATAGTCCTGCTGCGCGTTATCTGCTCGAAGTCGGCGTATTTTACTTTCAATGTAATCGTCTTTGCTTGAAGGTTTTTCTGATGACAACTGTGACATACTTTTTCCGTCAAGGGTTTAAGCGCCTCTTTAGCTTCTTCAAGAGTATAAAGATCCTTGATGAATGTATTTTCTGCCCCGACTGATTTACGCTCCCGGTCAGGGCAGACGGTGCGATGATCTATACCCTTCGCGATCAAGAAAAAATGCTGTCCCATTTTCCCGAAATGGTTTTGAAGGAATTCTAGGGATCTATCGCGCAAATCCTCACCCGTAAAAATACCCAGGGATTGCATCTTCTCTTCAGTGGCGGGTCCTACTCCATGAAACTTGCCGATCTTAAGCCTGGCGACGAACTCCTCTCCCTTCCCGGGCGGAATTGCGTATTGGCCGTTCGGCTTGCGCATGTCTGACGCCATCTTGGCCAGAAACTTGTTGTAGCTTATACCCGCAGACGCTGTCAGGCCCGTGACATTTAAAATCTTCTCCCGGATTTCACGGGCAACATCGGTTGCAAAAGGAATATCCATCAAATTTTCTGTCACATCCAGATAAGCCTCATCCAACGATAAAGGTTCAATCAGCTTCGTATATTCCGCAAAGATTTCGCGTATCTGCTGGGAAACATTCCTGTAAACGTCGAAACGGGGTTTTACAAAAATCAGATCAGGGCATTTCCGCCGCGCCGTGACAGATGGCATGGCTGATCGCACACCGAATGTTCGCGCCTCATAACTTGCGGCCGCAACCACGCCGCGCTCTTTCATCCCACCCACGGCCACCGGCTTCCCGCGCAGATCCGGATTGTCCCTTTGCTCCACGGACGCATAAAAGGCGTCCATATCAATGTGGACGATTTTCCGGTTTTCTTGCTGTGTTGGCACTTCCGATTGCATTCTTTCGATTTCAATGAAGCTGCAGGTTTCGGCAGTTCTCTAAAATAACAACAAGAACATATATAGAATATATTTTACCCGCGGCCTATCGCGGCGGCAACAAAAGGCAAAAACGCGGCAGCCGTCACAACAATTGCCTATCAAGCTTTATGCAACAGCCTTGGTATTCAAATTTTGATTTCTGGTAATAATTTCTAGCGCTTGATTTAATGGCAGGGGCAGCAGGGCTCGAACCCGTGGCCTGCGGTTTTGGAGAATTTCTATAACAAAACTCCGCAACAAACTACAATTCATCATAGCAATGGATTCAAGGTGTTAGCAAGATTTTTGTTTTGTGATGTGTTGGCGTGTGACGCCTATATTTGCACCCAAGTGTGCCGCCAGTGTGCCATGGGATATTTAAGAAATATGTCTTTTTCCTAGCTTCCTTGCCAATGTCCGTCGATGCATGCCGAGGCGGCGGGCGGCTTCGGATATGTTATAACCCGTCTCCACCAGCACTTCGTGGATACGTTCCCATTCAAGGTTTTTGATGGAGGTCGTGCTTTCGCTGATTTCGACGGCAGGGTTCCCATCCGATTTTTCATACGCGGCTATAATGTCTTCCGCGTTGGAGGGTTTGGCAAGATAATAACAGGCTCCCAATTTAATCGCTTCAACCGCCGTTGTGATGCTGGCATATCCTGTCAGGACAACGATCCTCATGGCATCGTTCAAGACATGAAGACCGCGCACGCATTCAAGTCCCGAAGCACCGGGCATCTTCAAGTCAACAACCGCATACGCCGGATTGAAAACAGGGGCCATGCGCAAAGCGTCCGCGGTATTACACGCTATATTTGTTTGGTATCCGCGCCGAGCAAAGGATCGCGCAAGCGTCCCGGCAAGTTCAGCGTCATCTTCCACAATGAGTATTTTACGGTCGATCATGCGGCGCCTATCTGAACCGAAGACAGCGGAATTTCAAGGATTACCTTAGCACCTTGCTCTGTATTCTCCGCCTTCACCTTTCCCCCAAGCTTGCGAAGCGTATTCACAACCAAAAACAGGCCGAGGCCCCGGCCATGCCCATCTTTCTCGCTCGCATAAGGCTTTCCAAAGGTTTCGATGGCTTCGGCACTAAAACCTTTTCCACGGTCTTCAACGGCGATTGTCCAGATGTCGCTTGTCTGCGACACGTGAATGCCGATCCATTCCGGTGAAGACTCCAAGGCATTATCAAATACGTTGAACAGAATTTGCTCCAGCACCTTGTCGGACGCAATATCCATATCGGAAATGTCGCATCGGTAATCGAGAACCTGCGGCTGACGAAGTGCGGTCCACTGATGAACCGTATTATCCATGAAAGATTTAAGGCTGATTGCCTTCGCTGCTTCACCGCGCACATCGCCGGATGATACGAGGATGCCGGATACAATTTCCTTACACCGTTGCACCTGCCCCAGCATTGCGTTTATATCCTGCTGTTGCGCATCACGGCTCTCCGGCACCGACAAGGTCTGCCAGTCTTTCAAGATGACCGAGATCGTGGTCAATGGCGTTCCAAGCTCATGGGCTGCCCCAGCCGCCAGAAGTCCGATCCGCATGATGTGGTCCTCCTCTTGCGACTGACGGGCAATTTTCGCAAGGTTGGCATCCCGTTCTTTAAGGTTCGCATTGATCCTTGTGAGGAATAACACCAGCAAAAATCCTGCAATCACATAACTGATCAACATGCCATGAATATGAAGATTGAAATACTGGCCAAGATGATAATGCGCGGCCGTCATCAATCCTTGGGAATAATAGGTCAGGGTGAGATAGCACACGAATGTCACAGCAAACATCGCCCATGCATAGACAGGCCTCAGCAAAACCGCGCCGATAATGACTTGAAGCAGGAACAGGGAAATAAAGGGGTTTGATGCGCCCCCGCTTAAATATAACTGGGTCGTCAAGGCAGCGACATCCAGCAGCAATTCAAGGAAGAGTTCTCGCGACGTTATCCCTTTTTGCCGCCTGTATCGCATCCATGTCACAAAATTAAGACCGGCCATGAAAACAATGACGGCCAGCATTTTTTCAATGGGAAGCGGGATGCCCAGCCCATACTGAACGGACAGAACGGTGACAAGCTGCCCCGCTATCGCGACGATCCGCAGATAGACAAGTTGCAGCAGGTTTTTCTTATTGGCCTGTTCTTCTATGGTGTCCGACATTTGCATTCCCGGAGCATAGCAATTCCGCGCGCCGATGA
>QFNK01000029.1 GCA_003240795.1 Micavibrio aeruginosavorus
GGAAGGGGCTGGAGCTTTCCGGCGGCTATTCCGGCCATAACAAGGCGACCGGAGAATTCCCCGTTTATTCCGAACTCGACCGCCTTTTCACCTCCTCCGACTGCGTGATCGACTTCACAACGCCGGAGGGCGCGGCGGCAAGCGCCGCAGAGGCCGTACGCCAGAAAAAATCCCTGATTGTTGGCACGACGGGACTATCGGCGGCGCAGGAAAATATCCTGCATGACGCCGCGCAAACCGTTCCCGTTGTCTATTCCGCGAATATGAGCGTCGGCGTAAACCTCCTTCTCGCCCTCGTCGAACAGGCCGCGGCAAAACTCGGCCCCGACTGGGACATCGAAATTTTTGAATCCCACCACAAGAATAAAATCGACGCCCCCTCTGGCACGGCACTCGCCCTTGGCAAGGCCGCGAAATCAGGACGCGGCGCGGGCGATTTCGCAACCGACCGCAATGGCAAAAGACGCGCGGGCGATATCGGTTATGCCGTCAGCCGCGGCGGCGATGTTGTGGGCGAACATATGGTGACGTTTTACGGCATGGGCGAACGGCTCGAACTCGGCCACCGCGCCTCCGACCGCTCACTCTTCGCGCGCGGCGCGCTCAAGGCCGCCCAATGGCTTCAGAACCAGCCGGCGGGCCTTTACGGCATGCGGGACGTGCTGGGCCTATAGGCTGTTGCTGACCAACGGAATTATCAGGGGATCAAACGGTTTAAGATCCGCCACATCGACCGGCAGAGGCTGCTGCGGCAGGTAAAGCGTCTGCGCCTCCTTGAACTCTATCGACAAAGTCGCGGCGGGCTTCTTCGCCATCGTCATAAGATTCATATTGAGCTCGGCCCAATCTCTATAATCCATACTCATCCCCTCAGATTACTCATTTATTGCATCAAACATGACACGCACGCGTATCATTTTATGCACGCCTACAACTCCGGACTGATCCCGACACTACGCACCATCTGCTCGAAATAGCCATGGTTCCTGACCGGAAAACATCCCCATTCCTTATGGAACACCATATTCCCGTCCTGCTTTTCGGACGTCACCAGGCAGACTTCCTTCGCGGAGATATTCCAGTCATGCATAATGGTAAGCGACCTCCCGCTAGCATCGGCCAGTGGAATGGAGACTTCCAGATACTGATCCGGTTTTTTGTCATGACGAAACAGGCCAGTCACGCCGCTTGTTTCGGAAACGGACATGCCGCGCTGATCGCCGTTCCACCGTGACGGAATCTCGTCCATCGGGACGCAGCCGGATATGGTGCGGACAGGGTTGGCAATACGCAAATTGTTTTGCGCATCCAGATATTCCTGCCCGTTCTCGCGCCATTCGCACAAGACGCCGACCGCCGCATCCGCAATGACTTTTGTGATTGTGAGGTTTCCCAGATTTTTGTCCCGCTCCATCATGGCGTATTCGGCGGCGGCCAGACTTTTATGCTGCGCCATGCTGACGGGATAAAGACTTGTCGAGTGCAATTTTACCGGCGCGTCTTCCGCTTGCGCTGACGACACCGCAAAAACCGATCCGGCAAGCGCGCCCATTATTTTTTTCGGATATCCCATGAAATCCCCCTGCTCAACTTGTCTGCAACTATCAAAATACCGATATGCATTTTTTGCAACACTTAAATGCAAAGAAGCTTAATTAACCTGTATATTTCTTACCCTTCGCAAAAGCGCCGCGCCGCGTTAAAACAGAACCATGACCAAAGACAAAATCCGCGAATTTTTCCGCCGCCTGCATGAAATAAACCCCGAGCCGAAGGGCGAACTGGACTGGACGAACCCGTTCACCCTCCTCGTCGCCGTGGCGTTATCGGCACAGGCAACGGACAAAAGCGTGAACAAGGCGACACCCGCGCTTTTCAAACTCGCCGACACGCCGGAGAAAATGGCCGTTCTTGGCGAGGACAAAATCCGCGACTGCATCAAGACGATCGGCCTGTTCAACGCCAAGGCAAAGAACGTGCTCGCCCTGTCGAAAATGCTGGTCGAAAATTACGGCGGACAGGTTCCGGAGTCTCGGGAGGAGCTGGTCAAGCTTCCCGGCGTCGGGCGCAAAACCGCGAACGTCGTCCTCAACATGGCTTTCGGACATGAAACGATCGCCGTGGACACACACCTGTTCCGTGTATCGAACCGCACCGGCCTTGCCCCCGGTTCCACACCGGAAAAGGTCGAGGACAAATTGGAGAAAGTCGTGCCGTCCGAATACCGCCGCCACGCGCATCACTGGCTGATCCTGCACGGCCGCTACATCTGCCTCGCCCGCAAGCCGAAATGTTATGAATGTCCGGTCGTGGACCTCTGCGCTTTCAAAGACAAAAATCTTTAAGACCAAAACGTGAAAATAAAAAAAGCCGGACATTTCTGCCCGGCTGATTTTCTAGGAAAGAATCCTGCAATTACTCGGCGGCAACGGCCTTGCCTTCGAACGGCAGTTCTGCGCCGTATTCAGGCTTGGATGTTTTCGCGGCAACCTTGCGGTTTGCAGAGTTTGCATTCGCTTTTGCATCGAGCGGGCTGACTTTACCATCGAGCGTCGCGCCGGCTTCAACAGCCAGTTCCTTGTAGGAGATCGCGCCCGTGATGGAGCCGGAAGCCTTGATCGTCAGACGGCCGCGAACCGTCAGGTCGCCTTCGAAGCGGCCGGCGATCGTTGCTTCATCGATATCAACCGTGCCGTAATAAGCACCGGCCTCTGCGATTTCGAGAACGGAAGCGCCTTTCAGGGCTGCTTCAACCGTGCCTTCAACAACAAGGTGGTCGCAAGCCTCGATTTCGCCGGAGAGCGTGATGCCCTGACCGATGTAGAGTTTGCGGCCTGCTGCAGGGTCCGTCGCTGCGCCCATGCCTGCTGGCTGGCTACCGAACGTGGAAGCGCCCGGGTAAGCACCTGGGTATGCGCCAGGAACGCGGCCCGCGATCGGGGCTTGCTGACCTGGACGGGCGAAAACGCCGCCCGGAATGTCGATACGGGATGGGGCTGCGCCCTGTTCGTTCTTGGACTCGTTCTTGTTGTCGAGTTCTGGTGTCATTGTGCGGGGGTCCTTCTCTTCTTCTTGGATGGGTGATTCATAAACATAAAACTGGCTGTCGGTCAATGGCTGGCTTTGGTTTGCCGTCTGTGCATTCACCGCTGCCTGGACGGCCTCGTTCCGTGCATAGCGTTCCACAGCGGACTGCTCGATAACCTTTGCCTGATAGAAAAACGATTGCTGTTCCGGCTCCTGCTCCTGAATGGTCTGGAGTTTGTCGCGCAAGAGGTCTGGCCCATGGTTGTTTCTGTGAAACATAGTTCTCTGCTCCATAATTTTGTTTTTTTATGCAGTCACCTAAGCTGCAACGCTGGCTGAAGCAGCGTTCCGGAAGAGGCCTGTGCAATGACTGATATGAAGACGCTAACACGCACGTTAAAACGCCACAACCCGCTAAAGGGCTTATACACAACTATTTAATATCACATTGAAATATAAGGGATATTATCACATACGCATCTGTGAATAAGTGCATCGCGTCGCGCCGTTATTGAACTACTTTTTCAAGCGCAATTTTATCTTCTTGAAATCACAAGAAGACCTTCCGGCCACCACCCTCATCCATTGAAAAACGCAAAGATTTTTTCCGCCTGCGCGCGCGAAATCCCCTCGACCTTGAGCAGGTCTTCCACCCCCGCCGACTTGATCGCCTTCGCCGAGCCGAAGTGATGGAGCAGCGCCCGCTTCCGCGCGGCGCCGATACCGGCAATCTCGTCGAGCGGATTTTTTGTGATATCCATAGTGCGTCGTTTCCGGTGCGCGCCGATCGCAAAACGGTGCGCCTCGTCGCGAAGGCGTTGCAGGTAATGCAATACGGCATCGTTGACGGGCAGCTGGAACGGATCGCGCCCGTGCATGAAAAACTGCTCCCGCCCCGCGTTCCTGTCCGGCCCCTTGGCGATCGAAACGACGGTCAGGTCGCTCCACACGCCGAGCTCCGACAAAACTTCCTTCACCGTGTTGAACTGCCCGAGGCCTCCGTCGATGAGGAGAAGGTCCGGCCACTCCTCAGACCCGCGGTCGGTCTCTTCCTTGATCGCGCGGCCGAAACGGCGGGTCATTACCTCGCGCATCATGCCGTAATCGTCCGCCTTGTCGGCGACCTTGATATTGAATTTGCGGTACGCGCTCTTGCGGAATCCTTCCGGACCCGCAACCACCATCCCGCCGACCATGTTGGTGCCGGAGATGTGGGAGTTGTCGTAAATCTCGATCCGCTCCGGCGACGCTTCCATATCGAAAAGCTTCGCGACTCCTTCGAGCAACTGCGCCTCGCCCTTGCGTTCCAGAAGATGCCGCTCCAGCGCCTCCTTCGCGTTGCGCTCCACGAAATCGAGCATGCGCTTTCTCTGCGCGCGGGACGGCACGGTAATGGCAATCTTCCGCCCCTCCTTCTGCGAAAACGCCTCCTCCAGCAAGTCACACTCCGCAGGCTCGAACCCCGTGAGGATGCATGGCGGAACGGGCTTCCCCTCATAAAACTGCGCCATAAAGCTGGAAAGGATTTCCGCCTGCTCCTCCGCCGGATCATGTTTCGGGAAATAGGCGCGGTTGCCGAAATTCTGCCCGCCGCGAAAGAAGAAAACCTGGATGCAGCTTTTCCCCTCGCGCTGATACATGCCGATCACGTCCGCGTCCTTGAGGCCGGAGACATTGATATCCTGATGGCTCTGGATCGCGCTCATGGCGCGGATGCGGTCGCGGTATTCGGCGGCGCGTTCAAAGTCCATGTCGTCGCTCGCCGCTTGCATCAACGCTTTAAATTCTTCCTGTACCACACGGGAATCGCCTGTTAAAAACGCCCTCGCCTGCGCCGCGTTGCTTGCATAATCCTCCGGCGTGATCTTGCCGACGCACGGCGCGGTGCATCGCTTGATATGATATTGAAGGCACGGACGCTTGCGCGCGGCAAAATAGGAATCAGTGCAGTTTCGCAATTTGAACACACGCTGGAGAAGGTCGATCGTCTGGTTCACCGCGCCCGCACTTGCGAAGGGGCCGAAATATTCGCCCTTGTCGCCGCGCGCGCCGCGATGCTTCACCACCTGCGGAAAGTCATGATCCGACGTGAAAAGAATGTACGGGAAGCTCTTGTCGTCTTTGAGCAAAATGTTATAGCGCGGGTTCAGCTTCTTGATCATGTTCGATTCAAGAAGGAGCGCCTCGACCTCGGAATTCGTCGTGATGAATTCCATGGTGATGGTCTCCGCCACCATCCGCTTCAGGCGGTTCGGAAGCTTTGCCACCATCGTATAATTGACGACCCGGCGTTTCAGCGCCCGCGCCTTGCCAACATAAAGCACACCCCCCTTCGCATCGAGCATGCGGTAAACGCCCGGTTTTTCCGGGAGGGTCTTCACATAGGCGCGGATGGTTTCCGCCCCGCGTTCGAGGGCATTGATGGTCGTCATATAAGGTAATTATCTAGGGCAACGTCCTGCCCGCGGCAATATTAATATAAGATGGTGCGGGCAGCCGGAATCGAACCGGCACGGCCTTGCGGCCTCAGGATTTTAAGTCCTGTGCGTCTACCTGTTCCGCCATGCCCGCAAAAGCCTGCCGTAAGGTGCGCCAGAATAATCACACTCGGCGGCTTCTGACAAGGGCGCACGGCGCCTAAACGGGCTTGCCTGTGGACTGGATGGAAAGGGCGTTGGGCGTACCGCCAAGCTTCTCTATCATGGCAATAACCTCCCCCGTCGCCGCATCCAGCGCGGGATCGTCGATCGACCGCAGGACAAGCGAAAGCCCCATGAGCCCGCCGCGGTAATGCGGATAACTCCCGACATTCACGCTTGGGTAGCGCGACTGGATCGCCGCAAGATCCTCCGCGACCACGCTTTCCGCGAGATCGCAGACAACCGTGTTGGACAGGACAGGCTTACCCTTTTTCAAGGTCGGCTTGATCCCGTCCAGCATCGCCCGCATGATGCGCGGCACGCCCGCCATGACATAGACATTGCCGATCTTGAATCCCGGGGCGCCGCTGACCGGATTGTCGATCAGGCTTGCGCCGATAGGAATCATCGCCATCTTCTTGCGCGGCGGCGTGACCTCTTGCTCCGAACCGTAATGACGGACAAGGATATCATAGGCCTCTTTATTGAGCTCCAGCTCCGTTCCAAAAGCATGTGCCACCGCCTCCGCCGTGATGTCATCATGTGTCGGGCCGATCCCGCCCGTGGTGAAAAGGTAATCCACCTTGTCCCTTAAGTCGTGGATGGCGGCGATGATCTCCTCCTCCACATCCGGCACGACCCGCACCTGGTACAGCAGGATACCGAGGGAAACCATGTTTTCCGCGATCCACGCGGTATTGGTGTCCTGCGTCCGTCCGGACAGGATTTCATTGCCGATCACGACCAGTCCGGCGCGGTAGGTTTCTTTTTCGCTAATTTCGCTCATATCGGTTACCATAGACAAAAGCCGCCCCAAGCGGCTATAGAGAGCATCAAGATAGTTACAGGACCGCCCGCGGACAAGAGATTAATGAACAAGGTAAAATACAGCCCCGACCATATAGAGCTTCACCCCGCGGAGGATTTCGACGGGATGAGAAAGGCCGGACGCCTTGCCGCCGCCGCGCTCGACATGATCTCCGAGTTCGTGGTGCCGGGCGCCGTAACGGGCGACCTCGACAAAAAACTGGAAGACTTCACCACGCAGAACGGCGCCATTTCCGCCACCATCGGCTATAAAGGGTACAAGCACGCCTCCTGCATCTCCATCAACCATGTCGTCTGCCACGGCATTCCGGCATTTGATAAAAAACTGGCAAACGGCGATATCGTCAATATCGACTATACCTGTATCGTTGACGGCTGGTACGGCGACACCTCCCGTACATGGCTGGTCGGCGACAAAGTCTCAAAACAGGCGCGCCACCTTGTCGATGTCACCTATGACTGCATGATGCTCGGGATTGAAGCGGTAAAGCCCGGCGCGACGCTCGGCGATGTCGGATACGCGATCCAGTCCTATGCCGAAAGCCATAATTTCTCCGTCGTGCGCGATTTCTGCGGCCATGGGCTGGGACGCAGGTTCCACCAGGAACCGAGCGTTGTCCATTTCGGCCGCCCCGGCGACGGCGTCGTGCTGGAACCCGGCATGTTCTTTACCATCGAACCGATGATCAACGCGGGCCACTGGGCGACGAAAGTCCTCCCCGACGGCTGGACGGCCGTAACCCGCGACAGATCATTGTCGGCGCAGTTCGAACACTCCATCGCCGTAACCGAAGACGGGTTCGAGATTTTCACTCTTTCCCCGGCCGGCCACACAAAACCGCCGTATAAATAAGCGCTTTTTCACATCGCATCTTGCAAGCCTATACCATGGTGATAAAAACAACCCATGGTCACGGAGAAAAAGTACGTTCAACTTATAGAAGAGAAAGAAAAACCCCATTACAGCGGTCACCGCGACCGTTTAAGGGAGCGCTTTGTCGCCTCGCCGGATGCGCTTCCGGATTACGAGCTTCTGGAATTGCTCCTCTTCATGGCCATCCCGCGCCGCGATGTGAAGCCGATCGCAAAACTGCTCGTTGCCCGTTTCGGCTCGCTCAGCGGCGTGCTGAACGCCTCATGCGCCGAGCTTCAGGGCGTTGCCGGAATCTCCGAAATCACCGCCACCGCGATCAAGATCGTTCAGGCCGCGGGCCTGCGGATGCTGAAACAGGAGATCGTCAACCGCCCGATACTCAATTCGTGGCAGCGTCTGCTGGATTACCTCTACGCCTCCATGGCGCATAAAAAGCGCGAGCATTTCCGCATCCTGTTCCTGAACAAGAAGAACGAGCTGATCGCCGATGAAATCCAGCAATCAGGCACCGTGGATCACACGCCCGCCTACCCCCGCGAAATCATGAAACGCGCGCTGGAACTGGGCGCGACCGCCATGATCCTCGTCCACAACCATCCGAGCGGAGACCCTGCCCCCTCCCGCGCCGACATCGACATGACCAAACAGATCATCGCCGCCGCCGCGCCCTTCGGCATAGTTGTCCATGACCACCTGATCGTTTCCCGCACGGGGACGAGCAGTTTTAAGACTTTGGGATTGATGTAATTTAAAGATAAAACATGGATTTTATCTTCGGGCTATAATACTATCCGGCCCATGCCCAAAACCCGCATAGACCGCCTGCTCTCCAACCTCGGTTACGGATCGCGCAAAGATGTGACTGCCGCCGTGAAGAGCGGTGCGTTCGTAGCGGGCGGCGTGACATACAAGGATGCGTCGGCGCAGATCGACACAAATCTTCTGGCGGAGGCCACGTTCGATGGCGAACCGCTCGATCCGCCTTCGCCGCTGACCCTTCTCCTCAACAAGCCGCGCGGATACACATGCTCGCATGACGAGGCAGGACTTCTGATTTACGACCTTCTGCCGCCGCGCTTTAAACTTCGCACACCGGCCCTGTCCTCCGCCGGACGGCTGGACAAGGATTCAACGGGGCTCGTCATCCTTACCGATGATGGGCAGCTGCTCCACAAAATCATCTCCCCCAAAAAACACGCGGAAAAACACTACCACGTCAGCTTGCGCGATCCGCTCAGAGGGGATGAATCCGCCCTCTTCGCGACAGGCGAATTCTGCATGAGCAAGGATCCCAAACCGCTTAAACCCGCAAAATGGATTCCGGACGGCGCGAACAGCGGCGTTATGATATTGTCCGAAGGCCGTTACCACCAGATCCGCCGCATGTTCGCCACGCTCGACAACCACGTTGAAACGCTGCACCGCTTTCAAATCGGCGGCCTCACGCTGGGTGACCTCGCCGAGGGCGCACACCTCAGGCTGAATGACACCGAAACAGCCCTTATCACGGGCTAAAAAAACCTTGGTTTCCGCCCCCCCGGGTGGTAAAAATGCCGCGAAACACGACCCAAGGACCGTTCACGCATGATACCCCGCTATACCCGCCCTGACATGGCCGCCATTTTCGAAGCCGAAAACCGCTTTAAAATCTGGCTGGAGATCGAAACGCTTGCCGCGGAAAAGATGGCGGAGATGGGCACCGTTCCGGCAAGCGTACCAAAAGCCATGCGCGAGAAAGGCAATTTCGACATTGCCCGCATCGACGAGATCGAGCGCGAAGTAAAGCATGACGTCATCGCCTTCCTGACCTCCGTCGCCGAATTCGTCGGCGAAGACGCCCGCTTCGTGCATCAGGGCATGACCAGCTCCGACGTGATCGACACGGCCTTCTCGGTACAGCTGACGCAGGCAGCGGATATCCTGCTGGCAGATCTGGACGCCGTCCTCGCCGCGTTGAAAAAACGCTCCATTGAACACAAGGACACGCTCTGCATCGGCCGCTCCCACGGCATCCATGCGGAACCGACGACGTTCGGATTCAAACTTGCCGGACACTACGCCGCCTTCAAGCGCGCGAAGGAACGCCTGATCAACGCACGCGCGGAAATCGCCGTCTGCTCTATCTCCGGCGCGGTCGGCACTTACGCGACCGTGTCACCGGACATCCAGAAATACGTGGCGGACAAGCTCGGCCTTGCCGAAGAAGATGTCTCCACGCAAGTAATTCCGCGTGACCGCCACGCCATGTTCTTTGCCACGCTCGGCGTTATCGCCTCGACGATTGAAAACCTCGCCGTTGAAATCCGCCATCTCCAAAGAACCGAAGTGCGCGAGGCGGAGGAATATTTCTCCCCCGGTCAAAAGGGATCGAGCGCGATGCCGCACAAGCGCAACCCGATCCTGACCGAAAACCTCACCGGCCTCGCCCGCGTTGTCCGCGCCGCCGTCACGCCCGCGATGGAAAACGTCGCGCTGTGGCATGAGCGGGATATCTCCCATTCCTCCGTCGAGCGCATCATGGCGCCTGACGCATGCATCGCGCTTGACTTCGCGCTGGCGCGTCTTGCAAACGTCATTGAAAAACTGCTCGTCTATCCGGACACGATGAAGGACAATCTCGAAAAAATGGGCGGACTGGTGTTTAGCCAGAAAACCCTCCTTGCCCTGACGCAGGCGGGTATCAGCCGCGAGGACGCGTACCGCATCGTGCAAAGAAACGCGATGAAGGTATGGGAATCGCGCGGCAAGGAAAACCTGCTCTCCTTCCTGAAATCCGACACGGACGTTGCGGCGAAACTCACGCCTGCCGATCTTGAGAAAATCTTCGTGTACGACGACTATATCCGTAACATCGGCGGCGCAATGGACAGGCTGTTCGCAAAATAAAGGGAACCGGCGGGCGCCCCCGTCTGTTCTTTTGCCGCCGCTGCGCCTATATTAAAACGGCATTTTATTTTAGGAGATTTTTATGAAAGGCAATCCGCAAGTCCTTAAACGCCTGAACCTCGCCCTCAAAGGCGAGCTGACGGCCATCAACCAGTATTTCCTCCATGCCCGTATGCTCGACGACTGGGGCGTCACGAAAATGGGCAAGCATGAATACAAGGAATCGATCGAGGAGATGCAGCACGCAGACCTCATCATCAAACGCATTCTCCTGCTCGGCGGCCTGCCGAACCTGCAGGACCTCGGCAAGCTTTATATCGGCGAAAACGTCAAGGAAGTCATTGAGTGCGACCTGAAACTCGAACGCGAAGGTATCGAGAATTACCGCGCCGGGATTAAGGATTGTGAAGAGGCGAATGATTACGTCACCCGCGATCTCTTCATCAAAATCCTGACGGACGAGGAAGGCCATGAAGACTTCCTTGAAACCCAGCTGAAACTGATCGAACAGATGGGCGTGGAAAATTACATCCAGCTCAACGCAGACGCGACGCCCGAACAGGACGCATAACCATCAAAAAACCTCTCCCCGCAAAAAAGAGGTTTTTTATTCCGCCTGTTTTTTCCAATAGGCGAACGTCTTTTTCTGACGTTTCTTGATATAAGCCTCCGCCTCCGGCCCTTCCCACGGCCCGTTATAACGGCGGCCGTCTTTCTCCGTCCACCATCCTGCGCCCGGCAATCCGTCAGACGCGCGCACGACTAGCACCGCAAGCTCAGGCTCGCCCCGCGCCTTCGCGCGGCGGTCGATCTCCCCCAGCGCGATACAGAGCGCCCGCATCTTGGGCCGTGAAAATTCCAGCCCGATGCAGTTCAGCGTCTCGGCATAGGATATGGAGCGCCCCTCCTTCGCGCTGGCCCGTAAGAGCGCTTCTATCTGGTCGAGATCGAACAGCCGCTGCCATAATGGCGTCGGCAATTCGGGCTCAATATGACGTTGCGGCCTGCGCGGCATGTATCCTCCTGAAGGGAAGGCATTTTTTACCACGCCCATGCCTGCAGGAAAAGCATCACAATTTTATTGAGAAT
>QFNK01000030.1 GCA_003240795.1 Micavibrio aeruginosavorus
AGCCGGCGATTTTGCGGCCGGCCTCGCGATTTCCGGTTCGGTCGCGGCGGGTAAATCCACAACGGCGCGCATTCTTCAGGCGCTTCTTTCCAGATGGCCCAATACGCCTAAAGTTACGCTTGTTACGACGGACGGTTTTCTGTTCCCGAATGCGTATCTTCAGCAAAATAATCTGATGGAGCGCAAGGGATTTCCTGAAAGCTATGACACGCGCCGTCTTCTGAAATTTCTCCACGACATCAAGGCTGGACAAGCCTGCGTCGAGGCTCCGGTTTATTCCCACCTTGTTTACGATATCATTCCGGACGACAAGGTTGTCGTCGACCGCCCTGATATTCTTATTCTGGAAGGGCTCAATGTTCTGCAGGTCGGGGACGGCC
Organism: Micavibrio aeruginosavorus; assembly: GCA_003240795.1. Lineage (GTDB taxonomy): Bacteria > Pseudomonadota > Alphaproteobacteria > Micavibrionales > Micavibrionaceae > Micavibrio_A > Micavibrio_A aeruginosavorus_B. Next base: position 381 of record QFNK01000030.1, read on the forward strand.
AGCTGCGGAGCAGCGATTTGCCGTTTGTGTCGGACTTTTTTGATTTCTCTATCTATCTGGATGCGGACGAGGGAGATTTAAAAAACTGGTACATCGAGCGCTTCCTGATGCTACGTAACACGGCGTTTCAAGATCCGAAATCCTATTTCAGGAAATACGCGGAAATTGACGAGGCGCAATCGGTTGCAATTGCCGAAGGCTTGTGGAACCGCATCAACCTGAAAAACCTGCATGAAAATATCCTGCCGACGAAGAGCAGGGCGGCGCTTATCCTGCGTAAGGGCGGGGAGCATAAAATAGAACAAGTTGCGCTGCGCAAACTTTAACTTTTGATGGAAACGGTTATATAAATCCTATGAACTTTAAAAAAGACGAACTGTATTTCATTCCCCTCGGCGGCGCGGAGCAATTCGGCGTTAACCTGAACGTTTACGGTTATCAGGATAAATGGCTGGTGGTCGATTGCGGTATGGGATTTGCGGACGAACGCTTTCCCGGTATCGATATCCTTCTGCCCGATCCAAAATTCCTGGAGGGGCGCAAGAAGGATATTCTTGCCCTTATCATTACCCACGCCCATGAAGACCATATAGGTGCGGTCGCGCATCTCTGGCCGCGTTTGAAATGCCCGATTTATGCGACCCCGTTCACGGCGGCCGTTCTTCGCCGCAAGCTGTCCGAAAATCCGCTTTGCCGTGATGCGGAGGTGATCGAAGTCGGCCTTTCCGAAACGCTGTCCTTTAAACCTTTTAAAGTCACGTTCGCGCCTGTCACGCACTCGGTGCCGCAAACATCGGCTTTGTTCATAGAAACCGATGTCGGCAATATTCTGCACAGCGGTGACTGGAACCTTGATCAGGCGCCGACGATCGATGCGCCGACCAATCCCGAAACATTCAAGAAATTTGGCGACAAGGGCGTGCTTGCCTATATCGGTGATTCCACGAACGCGGAAGTCGAAGGCTTTTCCGGTTCGGAACGCGATGTGGAGAAGGGGCTCGAGGCGCTGTTCGCCGAATGCACCGGCCGTATCGCGATCACGATCTTTGCGTCCAATATCGGCCGTTTGCGGTCCATATGCCTTGCCGCGAAAAAGGACGGGCGGCAGGTCGCGCTGATCGGCCGTTCGCTGCACAACATGTCTGCGGCTGCGCGTGAATGCGGATACCTCAAAGACATTCCGCCTTTTATTAGCGAGGAAGATGTCGGATATCTGCCTGACGACAAAGTCCTGATCGTCGTGACGGGATCGCAGGGCGAGGCGCGGGCGCAGCTTGCCCGTATCGCGCGTGGCGATCACCCCGAAATTGCCTTCCACAAGGGTGATACGGTTGTTTTTTCGGCGCGTCCCATTCCCGGCAACGAAAAAGAAATCATCGCCGTGAAAAACAATCTGGCGGCAACCCATGTCCGCATCATTTCACCGCGTGACACGCGTCACTGCATTCACGTTTCCGGCCACCCCGCGCGCGCCGAGATTACACAGATGCTGCAATGGGTGCGGCCGCAGGCGGTTATTGCGGTCCATGGGGAGCGTACGATGCTTGAGGCGCATGCCGCCCTCGCGCGTGAATGCCAGGTGCCGGAGGCGCTTGTGCCGAACAACGGTTCGGTCATCCGCCTTTACCCCGGAACGCCGCAAATCGTCGATCATGTCGAAACGGGTCTTCTGGCGGTGGAGCCATCGCGCATCATAGATTCGAACCATCAGGCGATTATTCAGCGTAAAAAAGTACAGTATACCGGCGCCGTTCACGCGACGCTTGTGATGAATGCGCGCGGCGATCTGGTCGCCGATCCGCAAATCTCCACCATCGGACTTGTCGATCCAGATGCGCCTGACGGTAAAAAATTCGAAGAGGATATTATCGAGGAAATCGAGGACATACTCTCCGACCTGACGCGGGAAGAGCTTTATGATGACAAGTTCGTCAGTGAAGAGATGCGTATCGGGATCCGCCGTTTCGTTCAGCACCGTCTGAACATGAAACCCAAAACGAACGTACATCTGGTCAGGGTTTAATCCATGCCTATCTTTACCGGTTTTGTCCTATACAACATCATTTTCTGGTTCGTGCTGTTTACGGTTTTACCATTCTGGCAAAAACCGGACGACGTTGTTGAGGAAGGGAATACCGCGAGTGCGCCATCGAACCCCTATCTGCTTCGTAAATTTCTGGTCACGGCGGGGATATCCGCCGTATTGTGGCTGGTGGTTTATTTCCTGATACGGATGGATGTGATCGATTTTTATCAGATCGCAAAACAGATGAGTGAAGAGGACAATTTGAAATGAAGACTATGATTTTTGCTCTGGCGCTTTTGATTTCCCTGCCGGCCGCGGCTTACGAAAATGTGCCGCCGGAATGCCGTATGATCGTTAAGCATATTCCGGACGCCGATGTCGCTTATCAGGAAGGTGTCGATGTCCACGGCAAGGCGGTCGCGCCGGCCGACCTTAATGCCAGTCCTATGGCGGATATTGCCAAGGCGCCTATATACGTGCCGCTGACGGTTGATATGGCGCAAAGGATAGGCGGGATCGGTAACGGCGTGCAGGCCGAAGGAGCGCTTGGTTTCCTTGAAATAAGCCCGTCCGGCAGCGTGAAATACAACGACCGCGACATTACGGGGGACGTGGAGGCGGCCTGCGCCCAAGCGTCCCATGGACAGGCGGCAAAAGATGCCATAAAGTCCGGTTCTGGAACAAATACGAACAATCTCAAGAAGTAAGCTTGAAAGGCCAAATGCCATGAACAATCCGGCGCAACAGCAAAAGAAACCGATGACGGCGATCACGCCTACCCGTGCCGAGGATTTCCCGGAATGGTATCAATCGGTCGTCCGCGCGGCGGACATGGCGGAGAATTCGCCTGTGCGCGGTTCCATGATCATCAAGCCATACGGCTTTGCGCTCTGGGAAAACATGACGGCCATTTTTGACAAGTGGCTGAAAGATTACGGCATCCAGAATTGCTCTTTCCCGCTGCTGATCCCTGTCAGCTTTCTGTCGAAAGAGGCGGAGCATGTTGACGGCTTTGCTAAGGAATGCGCGGTTGTTACGCACCACCGTCTGGAGAAGGGTCCGAACGGAGGTCTCGTTCCTGCGCCGAGCGCCGAGCTGGAAGAGCCTTACGTTATCCGCCCGACGTCTGAGACGATTATCGGCGATGCGATGGCGCGTTGGGTGCAGTCCTACCGCGATCTGCCGTTGAAGCTGAACCAGTGGGGCAACGTGATGCGGTGGGAAATGCGTACGCGCCTGTTTCTGCGTACGTCCGAATTCTTCTGGCACGAAGGGCACTGCGCGTTTGAAACGCCGAAGGAGGCGCGAGATGATGCGCTTCACGTGATGGGGCTTTATAAGAAATTCTTTGAAGAATATCTTGCATTTACCGGCTATGCCGGACCGAAAACAGCGGAGGAGCGTTTCCCCGGTGCGATCGAGACTATCGGCTTCGAAGCGATGATGCAGGACGGTAAGGCCTTACAGGCCGCAACCACGCACGATCTTGGCCAGAATTTCTCCAAATCCATCGGCATCAAGTTTCAGGGGCGTGACGGCAAGGAAGCCTTCGCACACACGACATCATGGGCGTATAGTACGCGCACGCTCGGCGGGATGATCATGATGCACGGCGATGACGACGGTATGATCATGCCGCCACGCGTCGCGCCGACGCAGATCATTATCCTGCCCGTCATCAAGGATGAGGCCGGTGCGGGCGCTCTCAATGAATTCTGCGACAAGATACTGTCCGCTTTGAAAAAAGCCGGTTTTGCCGCAAAGGTTGACGGGCGCGACATGCGTACGCCGGACAAGATGTGGGAGGCCGTGAAGAAGGGTATTCCGGTTCGCGTCGAAGTCGGACAGCGCGAGATGGAGGCGAACAGTGTTACGTTTGTCCGCCGCGATCTTGGCAAGGAATCCAAAACAACCTGGACCGTCGATGAATTTATGGCGAAGATTCAGGGTGTTCTGGATGCAATCCATGACAACCTTCTGTCCCGCAACCGCAAGTTTCTTGCCGACAACACGGCGGATATTTCCACCGTTGCAGGCGTGCGTGAGTTTTATGCCGCCGACAAGATCGGGTTCGTCCGCATTCCGGTCGAGCTTTTGCAGGATCCGGAACTGGACAAGGTGCGCGATGAATTCAAGCTCTCAACGCGCTGCATGCCTTTCGAGGATGAAGGCCGCAAAGTCCTTTTGGCGAAGTCATACTGATGTCGTTTTCCCCTTTTGAACGAATGATGGCATGGCGGTACTTGCGGGCGCGCAAGGCGGAAGGCTTTGTTTCCGTTATCGCCGGATTTTCTTTCCTTGGCATCATGCTTGGCGTTGCGACGCTTATTATCGTCATGTCGGTGATGAATGGTTTCCGGGAGGAACTTGTCGGGCGCATTCTTGGTCTGAACGGTCACCTTAACGTCTATTCGGCGAACGGGCCGATCTATAATTATCCGGCGATGGTGAACCGTATCCAGAATACGGCGGGCGTAGAAAGCGTCCGCCCGATGGTCGAAGGACAGGTTCTTGTTTCCGTCAATGGCGTGGCATCCGGTGCAATGGTCCGCGGCTTTACGCCGGAGGATTTCGCGTCTAAACCGATCATCTCCACCAGCGTTCAGGCCGGCAGCCTTGAAGATTTTCATGACAACCGCGTTGCCATCGGAAACGAAATGGCGCGGAAAATGAATGTGAAGGTCGGTGACAATATCACCATTCTTTCACCGAAAGGTAAGGCAACGCCATTTGGCACTGTGCCGCGTTCGGGCGCGTACACCGTTGCCCTGATTTTCGATGTCGGCATGTATGAATATAATAGCGGGTTTATATTCATGCCGCTCGATACCGCGCAGAAATTTTTCCAGATGGAAGATGCGGTAAACACACTGGAGATCATGGCGAAGTCGATCGGCAGCATAGACCGTGTGAAATCGGACATCCGCTACGCCGTACAGGATGATGCTCAGGTCTATGACTGGCGGGATTCGAACAAGTCTTTCATAAACGCGCTGAACGTCGAACGAAACGTTATGTTCCTGATCCTGACGCTGATTATCATCGTTGCTGCGTTCAATATCATTTCGTCGATGATCATGCTGGTGAAGGACAAGGGCAAGGACATCGCCATCATGCGCACGATGGGTGCGACGCGTTCCACCATGTTGAAAATCTTCATCCTTACAGGCGCAAGCATCGGGTTTGCGGGCACGTTTGCCGGTGCTCTGCTTGGTATGTCGTTTGCCCTCAATATCGAAAGCATCCGTCAATTCCTTCAGGGACTGACGAATACAGAATTGTTTTCTTCGGAAATTTATTTCCTGTCCAAACTTCCCGCTGTTGTCGAATGGCAGGAAGTTGCGACGGTCGTTGGAATGGCTCTGGTGATCTCCATTGCGGCAACGATTTATCCGGCGTGGCGTGCCTCGCGCCTCGATCCTGTGGAGGCATTACGCTATGAATAGCCTTCTGAAAACCGAAAAACTGCAGCGTATCTATAAACAGGGTGGTGAAACGCTGAACATCGTCCATGACGTCGATATCGACATCAAGGCGGGCGAGATCGTGGCCCTTGTGGGGCCGAGCGGTTCGGGGAAGTCGACACTCCTGCAGATGACAGGTCTTCTGGATCAGCCTACGTCCGGAAAGATCTATATCGCCGGCCAGGACGCGAGCGTTGCCGATGACGAACGCCGTACGGCGCTTCGCCGCAAATTTATCGGATTTGTCTATCAGTCCCATCATCTTCTGCCCGAATTCACGGCGCTTGAGAATGTGGTCATTCCGCAGATGATTGCGGGGAAAAAGCGTAAGGCGGCGGAAAATCATGCAAAGGAGCTGCTTGCCAGTCTTAAGCTGGATCACCGTTTCGATCACCGTCCGGCCAGACTTTCAGGCGGTGAGCAGCAGCGTGTCGCGATAGCGCGTGCCCTTGCGAACAGCCCTAAATTGTTGCTGGCCGATGAGCCGACCGGAAACCTTGATCCGCAAACCGCAAACGGTGTTTTTGAACTGCTGACCGATCTGGTCCGCAGCTCGGGCATCGGTGCGCTGATCGCGACCCATAATATGGACCTTGCCGAGCGCATGGACCGTATCCTCGAGGTCAAAGCAGGGCGGATAATCAGCTATTAATCCTTGAAATCCGCCTGCGGGAACGTCCATAGTACGGCTATGGAACCCTTTATTCATTTGCACGTACATTCGGCCTATTCATTGGCCGAGGGCGCGATCCGCGTTAAGGATCTGATCAAGCGTTGCAAATATAACAACATGCCTGCGGTTGCGATCACGGACACGAACAATTTGTTCGGCGCGCTGGAATTCGCCATGGCCGCAACGGATGAGGGCGTGCAATCCATTATCGGGTGCCAAATAACGCTGGAAGATGGCGCGCAAATCGTTCTCCTCGTCCAGAACGAAGAAGGCTATCTCAATCTCTCCCGCCTTGTCAGCGACGGCTATATGCAGGGCGCGGGCGGCAAGGATTTTTCCGTCACATATAAGGAGATCGCGGATTGTTCCGCAGGTCTTATCTGTCTTTCCGGCGGGCCGCTGAACGGGGTGAAGGAAGATGTCCGCCTGACGTTCCTGAAAAACGCGTTCGGCGACCGTTTTTATATCGAGCTTCAGCGCCACAATCTTTCATCGGAAGATGCGGTCGAGCCTATGTTGCTCGAGTTCGCGTATCGTGAAAATGTCCCGCTCGTCGCCACCAATGACTGCTATTTTGCCGTTCCATCGATGCATGAGGCGCATGATGCGCTGCTATGTATTGCAGAAGGCCGCTACGTAACGGAGGCCGACCGCCGCCGTGTGACGAAGCATCATTTTTTCAAGTCCGGCGAGGACATGGCGAAAATGTTCGCCGATATTCCGGAGGCGATTGCGAACACCAGTGTCATCGCGAAACGTTGCCATTTTCTTCTGAAATCCATCAAGCCGATCCTGCCGCCGTTCGAGACGGAAAGCAAAAGGCCGGAACCGGAAGAGCTCCGCGTGCAATCCCGTGAAGGTCTGCAATGGCGGCTGGACAATTACGTTGCGAAGGACGTTGACCCTAAACCTTACTGGGACAGGCTGGAATTCGAACTCGGCATTATCGAGCGTATGGGGTTTCCCGGATACTTCCTGATCGTTTCCGACTTTATCAAATGGGCCAAGGATCATGGTATTCCGGTCGGGCCGGGACGGGGGTCGGGCGCAGGCTCCGTTGTCGCGTGGGCGCTGAAAATTACCGACCTTGATCCGCTGCATTTCAACCTTCTTTTCGAACGCTTCCTGAACCCCGAACGTGTGTCCATGCCGGACTTCGACGTCGATTTCTGTCAGGACCGCCGCGATCAGGTTATCAATTATGTGCAGGACCGTTATGGGCGCGACCGCGTGGCGCAGATTATCACCTTCGGTAAGCTGCAGGCACGCAATACGGTGCGCGATGTTGGCCGCGTTTTGCAGATGCCGTATGGGCAGGTCGACCGCCTTGCCAAGATGATTCCGAATAATCCCGCAAACCCGGTTACGTTGCAGGAAGCATTGGACGCCGATCCCGATTTGCGGGCGGAGCGCGACAAGGAAGAAACGAGCAAGAAGCTGATCGATATCGCGCTTCAGCTCGAGGGGCTGTACCGCCATGCGGGAACGCACGCGGCGGGCGTTGTTATTGCAGACCGTCCCCTGCATGAGCTTGTTCCGGTCTACCGCGATCCGCGTTCCGAAATGCCGGTAACGCAGTTCAACATGAAATATGTCGAACAGGCGGGTTTGGTGAAGTTCGACTTTCTTGGCTTGAAGACGCTCACGGTCGTGCAAAAGGCCGTCGAGATGATCAAGGAAGTTCACGGACGGGAGATTGATATCCTCCAGATCCCCCTCGACGATGCCAAGAGTTACGAGATGATTTCCCGCGGTGAATCGACCGGTGTGTTCCAGCTCGAAAGTTCGGGCATGAAAGACACGCTGAGGAAGATGAAGCCGAACCGGATCGAGGACATCATCGCCCTCGTTTCGCTCTACCGTCCTGGCCCTATGGACAATATTCCAAAATATGTTTCTGTGAAGGACGGGCATGAGGAGGCGGATTACCTTCACCCAGTGCTTCGCCCCATTCTCGAAGAAACCTACGGGATCATGGTCTATCAGGAGCAGGTCATGCAGGCCGCGCAGCTTTTGTCCGGTTACACGCTCGGCGGCGCTGACCTTCTTCGCCGCGCCATGGGTAAGAAGATCAAATCCGAAATGGACGCGCAGCAGGCGATGTTCGTCGATGGGGCCGCGAAGCATAACAATGTGCCTTCGGAACAGGCAGCGATGATCTTCGTTCAGATCGAAAAATTCGCAGGGTACGGATTCAACAAATCCCACGCTGCGGCCTATGCCTTGATCGCGTATCAGACAGCCTGGCTCAAAGCCAACTATCCTGTTGAATTCATGGCGGCGTCCATGACGCTCGACTACGGCAACACGGACAAGCTTGCGATCTTCAAGCAGGAAGTCGACCGGATGGGGATCAAGCTTCTTCCTCCCGATATCAATAAATCCGGCGTTATGTTTGTCGTCGAAGATCAAAAAGTGCGTTATGCCCTTGCCGCCCTCAAAGGTGTAGGACATGGCGCAATGGAGCGCGTCGTTCAGGAACGTGTGGCATCCGGCAATTATAAGGATCTTGGTGATTTTATTTCGCGTCTTGATGCAAAAGTCCTGAATAAAAAACAGTTCGAGCAGCTCGTTTGCGCGGGTGCGTTTGATTCCATTTATCCGCGGCGCGCACAGCTCAACGACAATATCGAGACTTTGCTTCGTCATCTGCAAAGTCAGGCGGAGGAACGGTCCTCTGGTCAGGTAAGCCTGTTCGGCGAAGAGCAGGGCGGCGGCGGATTGCCGCCTATGAAAGACACGCCTGACTGGGACGAGCTTGAAAAGCTTCGTCATGAGTTCGAGGCGGTCGGATTTTATCTTTCCGCCCATCCGCTCGATACCAAGACGGCGCAGCTTGATCGGATGAAGATCATTCCGTTTGCGAAATTGCCGGAAGAGCTGGACAAGCGTCCGTCCAGCCGGGTTCAGATGGCGGGCATTCTTATCAAAAAGGTCGAGAAAGTCTCCGCAAAGTCGGGTAACAAATTCGCGTTTTTGCAAATGTCGGATTCGACGGGCGTTTATGAGGTCATGATCTTTTCTGAGACGCTTTCCCGCTCGCGCTCGATGCTTGAGCCGGGGACCGCGCTTCTTCTGACCTGCGATGCGGACATCAAGGACGAGCAGGTTCGATTGCTGGGGCAGAGTATTTCCCTGCTTGATGAAACATTGGCGAGCAAGCTTGCGGAATTAAAGGTCCATATCGACGCGCCGGCGCCGGCCAAACGCATCTACGACCTTATTCCGGTCGAGGGGCAAGGGGCGGTCAAGATCACCGTTTTTGCCTACACGCCGGAGGGTGAAGTCGGTGAAATTCTGCTCGATGGGCGTTGGAGCGTTTCGCCCGCAGCCATATCCGCGATCCGTTCTACTCCCGGTGTCATAAGGATAGCGGAACGGTAGCGTTTGAGGCTTGCTCGTTATTATACATAATGATTATAATCTTTGACTATTTGCTTGATCTTTCCGTGAGATAAGGGCATATAACCCCCAACTGTAAATCACAGGCTGGTTCCTAAACCGGTGTTGATAGGGCTAAGCCCTTGAAAACCAAGGCCAGCCGAGGAAAAACCGGATATAAAAAGGAGAACCATATCCATGGCTATGCCACAATTCACTATGCGTCAATTGCTAGAAGCAGGCGTTCACTTCGGTCACCACACGCGCCGCTGGAACCCGCAAATGCGTCCGTACATCTTCGGTGTACGTAACGGCATCCACATTCTCGACCTGCAACAGACTGTTCCTATGCTGAACACGTCGCTGAAAGCCCTGCGCGATATCGTCGCAAACGGCGGCCGCGTTCTGTTCGTCGGTACGAAGCGTCAGGCGCAGGAAAAAGTCGCTGAATCCGCAAAGCGTTGCGGTCAGTACTACGTCAACCACCGCTGGCTCGGCGGCATGATGACGAACTGGAAGACAATCTCCGTTTCCATCAACCGTCTGCGCGAAGTCGACCAGCTGCTGGCAAACCCGCAGGGCCTGACGAAAAAAGAAATCCTCATGATTTCCCGCGAAAAGGAAAAGCTTGAACTTTCCCTCGGCGGTATCAAGGAGATGGGTGGCCAGCCTGACGCTCTATTCATCATCGACGTAAACAAGGAAGACATCGCCGTTCAAGAAGCCAACAAGCTGGGCATTCCTGTTTTTGCGGTTCTGGACTCCAACTCCTCGCCAAAAGGCGTTGATTACCCAATTCCGGGTAACGACGACGCTCTGCGCGCGATCGAGCTGTACTGCGACCTCGTTGCCGATTCCATCCTCGATGGTATCCAGGCTGAACTGGGCCGCTCCGGCAAGGATGCAGGCGCCGCTGTTGACGTTAAAGTCAACCTGCCTGCGGAAGAAGCGGAAGAGCCGAAAAAAGCGGCAAACGCCGGCTAATCAATCCAAAGTTTGGTGTTCCCCGCGAAAGCGGGGAATTCAATACCCGCATATGCCGGGAAGCAATCACATAGAAAAGGAACATGAAAATGGCTGAAATTACAGCATCCATAAAAAAAAAACT
>QFNK01000031.1 GCA_003240795.1 Micavibrio aeruginosavorus
GGAAAATCGCCGCCGAGGGTAAAAACGCCTGCGGGGACGGCAAAAAGAAGCCAGCCGCGATCGGGCGCCATGCCGCGGCGCTGGGCCCTGATTTTGAGCGCACCCGCGATGAGTGCGCCCAGAAGGGCAACCGACAGGACGGCATAGCCGATGACGCGGATGTCCCTGTCTTGCCCGTTCCAGAAGAGCAAAAGATAAACCGCCGACAGGAGGGAAAGCGCATAGACGATATCCTCGGGCAGTTTTTCGTTGTTGATGCCGATGATGCCGGCAGCGCACAGAAACGGTATGGCGAGGTAAAGCGGCCATGACGTTGCCGCCGTGCCGTAAACGCAAAACAACAGAACGACGAGCACCGCAACAGAGATTTCGGTAAGAGGATAAGACGGCGAGACCGGTGAAGCGCAGTAGCGGCACCTTCCTTTTGCCAGAGCCCACGACAGAAACGGCACGAGGTCACGCGCACGAAGCTTGTGGCCGCAGGACGGGCACAGGGATCGCTCCGCCGCGGCCGTCCCGCCTGTCCGGCTTCCGATCCACGAAATGCCGCGGGGCGCACGGTACACGATTGCCGTGGCAAAACTGCCAAGACAAAGGCCGAAGGCAAATATCAGGATAACCAGAACCGGAAACGGCAGGAAGAAGGCGTCAAAAGCGCCCGGGATCATGCTCTAAACCTTGCGACGCAGGGTCGCCAAACGGTCGTAGATTTTTTCGCGCGGCAACGCATCGATCGTATTCGAACCGACAGCGGCAGAGGCGTCAATCTGAAGCGCGCGTTCATAATACTGAATCGCTTTTTCGGTGTTGCCGTTACGGTCCGCGATGATCGCCATGTTGTAGACATGGTCGGGATTGAACGGCTCCATGCTTGCGGCGACGTCAAGATAACGGATGGCATCGTCGTAGTTCTGCAGTTCCGCATTCACCAGACCGATCTGGGCGGGAATGCCCGGATTGTCCGGATATTTGTTGCGAAGTTCCATCAGCTTCGTCAGCGTGACGGACGGATATTGTGTTTTCATCAGCCCCATCAGGTTGATGATGGCGCTCGGGTTGTTCGGCTCTACACCCAGAAGGTCTTCGTATGTACGGATTGCGGATTCGTTGAACCCGGCGCTCTGCTGCGACAGGGCAAGTCCCATCAGGATGCGCGCGTCTTTCGGATTTTGCTTGTACAGCTTGCCGAACATTTCCATGGCCGCGGCATAGCGGCCGAGCTTCAGCGCGCGGCTGGCGGCGATATATTGGCCCTCAAGCGATGTCGCGCTTCCTGTTTTCGTTACGACGACGAATTTCTGCCCCGGCTCCACGGCCGGGTCCACTTTGCGCGGGCTGTCGGAAAGACGGCTGTCAGGAACGACAGCCTTGGTATCGTAATATGTGCCTGAGTGCACAGGACGCGCACCCGTATCGCCCATGACGCTGGTTGCGTTCGACTGACCGCTGTCAACGCCTGGAAGCGGCGTTATCGAAAGATTTGCAGCAGGAGCCGCAGGTGCGGCCGGTGCCGCCAGAGACGTATTCGCGGGCATGGGCGCCGTTACGGGAGCAGAAGCGGTTGCGGCGGGAGCCTGCGGTGCAGGATCTGCGGGCTGCGTGGCCACGAAAGGCTTGGGTGTGCTGATATCCGGAGAAGAAACAGTATTCGGCACGGCGATGACATTGTCGTTCGGGCCGGACGGAACGCCAACGGCGCTGACCGTATCACCAGACGACGTGGAAACGCCCGATACCGATGTCGCCGTCGCAGGTAACGCAAGGCAAAGCACCAATGCAAAGGAGCACAGCCCCAGGAAAGATGATGTCGTTTGAAGTTTTATCATTGTCACGTGCGCAGTTGCGTAAAGATGAAAGGCGAAGAAGTTCCAAATGTGATTCTAGCAAAAAACGGGCGGAAAGTGAATTCGTAAATAATCACGCGGCATTCCGTACACCGGAACCTATTTTTGCGAGGAACGCCTGCTCCAGCGTCGGGATGCCCGTTTCCTGCAAAAGCGCCTGCGGCGTGCCGGTAAAGACGATCTTTCCGCCGTGCAGGACGGCGATGTTGTCGCACAGCTCCTCCATATCGGAAAGGATGTGCGAGCTCAGGAAGACAGTGCGTCCCTCCGCCCGCGCATCGCGGACAAGGGATTTGACCTGAACACGGGCGAGCGGATCCAGCCCGCTCATCGGTTCATCGAGAATAAGCAGCGGCGAAGCCGTTAGAAACGTGCTGATCAACCCGAGCTTCTGGCGCATGCCTTTCGAGTAAGATTGCGCCCGCTGTTTCAGATAGGCACGGTTAAGCCCGACGCGGTCCGCCATCGCATCGACGGCCGCATGGCTTGACTTACGGCCATAGAGCGCGAGGGTGAAGTTTATGAATTCATAGGCGTTCAGAAACCACGCAGGGTCGAATCTTTCGGGCAGGAACGCGATGTCCTGCTTTGCCTCACGGCTTCCCGCTGGATGGGAAAACACGCGGATATCGCCCGCGTTGCGGTCCTTCAATCCCAAAATCGTTTTCAGAAGCGTCGTTTTTCCCGCGCCGTTCAGGCCGATCAGGCCATAGGTTTCACCGGCGCGGACGTTCAGGGAAATGTTCGAAATAACGTTGCCGCGGTCATATCCGGCATCGACGCCCGTTACGGTCAGCGCATCCAGCGTCATCGCTCCCCCTATCCCGGCAGGAACATGCGGGCATCAAGGTTGAAGCGTTGATGCGGGCGCAGGCGGATCGGGAATATCTGGTTTGTGTTGCCGTCGAACCATTCGAGTTCAATGTAATTCTTATAAACTTTGATATCGTATATTTCGGTCGGCAGTGATTTCGGCGTGATCTGCTTGCCGTTCAGCCAGATGATCCAGTCCGATTTCGATTTGTAGAGAAGACCGCTCAGCTTGATTTCACGCGGCGCATCAACGGACAATGCGCTGGTCGGCAGCTCGGTTGCCCCCGGAGGCAGGTTTGCGACAGGCGCCCCCGGATCATCGACCGGACGCGTGTTCAGTCCAAGACGCGCATCCAGTATCAGGTCGCTTTCCGGAATTGTCAGGAACAAGGAAGGCATCGTCGCCATATCGACAACAGGCTTTGCATAGTTCAGCTGCTCCGCCATTTCCTTTTCAACAGGTGTCGACCAGTTTTGCATGGAAAGCATGTTTGCAATACCTTCGAGCGGTGCGGCCTGAGCCGGCGTCTGCGTGCCATCCGCAGGAGGCGTTGCAGAACCGTCCGCATTCGCCGGCGCATCTGCCTGCGTTGCGGGAGCGGTTTCAGGATTTCCCGCAGGCTGCTGCGCCTGTGTTTCCGGTGTCACGGGTACGGCGGTTGCAGGGTCTTGCACAACAGGCTGCTCCGCATTCTGCTCCAAAACGGCAGGGTCCGGCGGAACGGTTTGTTCGGAAGCCGTCATTGGCGGCGGCATTTCATCGGAGTCTATGACCGAGACGACAGGCTCTTCAACCGGTGCGACTGCAGTCGTTTGCGCGGGCGCCGTTTCAGGAACGGCAACAACCGTGTCCTGGGCAGCCGCTGGAAAGGCGGCGGAAACTACAGCGATCGAGCAGGTCGCAAGAAGGAAAAGACGCATAGACATTATTGTGCCCCCCCTTGTGCGGCGGCAGCGGCCTGCTCTTCCCGAAGAAGATCGGCAGGGGAATAGACAGCCTCTTTCTTGGCCATGGTCGTCCACATGAATTCAACGCGTCCCGTCACAATTTCAGGCATCTTACCCGTTCCGATTTCCCGCAGGGTTTCCTGATCGATCTTGCGCTCGCGCTTTACAACCAAGGAGGAAATTGAAATCTGCCCCGGATAGGCATAGGTCAGGTAATAGACGAAACGGTATATGTCGATGTCGGTCAGGGCGGCAAGGTTGATGCTTACCGACGTCCGCATGATGACATAGCCCGTATCCTTGATGTCGTCGTTCTGTTCGATCATCGCGGCGCGCAATTCATAACGGGCGGAAATCACTTTCGACAATTCACGAATGGTGTCGAAACGCTCCCTCGCCCTCACCCGCTCCTGATCATTGAAGAAGCCGGTGCGTGTCATACGCTCGAACGTTTCCTTGCGCTCCATGAAGCGTGCATAATCATCGCGCATTACGGTCAGCTCGTCGTTCAGCGTTCCCATTTCCGTCGTTACGGCGCGAATCTTGCGCTGGCCTTCAAGAGTCTGCGGTTCCACGACCGTGTTGTTGAAAAGCACAAGGCCAACCAGAATGACGGAAAGCGCAATCAGCGCGACAAGCCGTTTAAACCCTATTCTCCGGATCATCGCAGCACTCCCTTGATCAGGATCTGGGCTTCATAATTCTGTTTTTCTCCGCCGGTCGGAGGCGGTGCGACCGCGCTCGTCGTTTCACCGACGAAGTTGCCCGTGTAGCTGAGGTCCGCGACCTGCTTCACGACAGTGACTTCGTGGTCTGGCAGCGCTTCGCGCAAACGCGTCTCAAGGTCCTGCATCTGGCGCACGCCCTGATCCACCGGCAAGGACGGCGGGAAAGAGAAGCCCAGCGTTACATTGAATTTGTTTGGCGGCGGCGGTCCGGTTCTCGGGATCGGGTTGCCCAGCTCGTCATATTTCACGTCTTCGTCTTTTTGTCCCGGCGTCAGGACAACGGGTGCAACGTCCAAAGAGGATAACCGCAGGCTCGGCCCCAGCGCCTTGGCTACTTTTTCAAGAAGCGGCAGCGGATACATCGTGCCCGGATCGATGGACTCGTAAAACTGCGTCGATTTTTCTATCAGCATGAAGTCAACGCCGACGGCTTTTTTCTTCTCCACCTCGGCAGCATGCTCCTGCCGCAAGGATTCGAGGTTTTTGTTTTCGCGCTCAAGACGCTTGATGCTTTCGGACCATGTCACGCTGTTGTTGTAAAGCGTGTAGCCGTAGTATCCGCAGCCGATCACCAGCGCGATGCAGGCAACCATGGCAATCTTTGCAGGCACCCCGATCTTGTCGATGACCGCGGAGCGCAACGGCATGGCCGGCGCGCGTTTGTTGGCAATCCAAGAGACATGCAGGACATCGGCGTAACGGTTGTCGTCCTGACGTCCCAGTTTCAGTTTCAAAAGGTTTGCAGCCTCGGGCGCCGTCAGGACGCTGAGATTGCAATCGAAATCTATCTTGTCGGCGATGTGGTCGGCGACGCCGCTGTTGGCGATCACGATGACATCGAGGCCGTCATTCTGATCAAACCCGAAACGTGAGAGATAGCTCATCGTGCCGCGGAGTTCGGATATGACGTCCGAAGACCATTGATCCGCGTCGATATCGCTTTCCGAAACAGACGTCATACGCGTCAGGGCTAGCTCACCGTTTTTGGTGACGACCTGACGAAGACCGCCGCCGTGATGCTGGCCGACAAAGATCGTCCAGGTCGAGGGGGTTTCCGCGCCTTTGCTCAGAAGCTTTTTGGATAAGGCCCCAACCATCGAAGAGGATTCGACCGGAAGAAGCGTAAATCCCGCGAGGGAAGCGTTCGCACGCTCGAGAGCGCCAAGAATTTTTTGGATATTGTCCGAAGACGGGACGGCCGCAAAGAGATAGATATCGCCCGGCGCGGCGTCAGCATCGCGCCGCGGTGCCTTTTCCTTCATCTTCAGGGCGGCACGAATCGGGAAAGACGGGAAAGCGGCGCTCACCCGTCTCTTGATGATGCTCATCTCATCGAGCTTGCTTGCCTTGGGCAGACGCTCCTTGCGGTAGTGCTGCTCCACCATGTCGTTCAGAACGACGACGGATTTTCCACGGCAGCGCTTGCCCAGAAACGCGGCGACAGTCTCTTCAAAATCTTCGGTAAACCAGGGAATAGTGTCCAGCAGCACCACGCGGGAAGACCCGGCGTCGTAGAACGTCACCCCCTCATCGCTGAGAAGGATTACGCATTTTGATGCTGATAAAAGCGACATAATTAAGTTTAGACCCGCGCCCTAGAATTGCATGTTTTCGAAACTGGAATAGATCGGGCCAAACACCCCTACGGCTATCCATAGAATCATCAAACCAAGCACCATGGTAAGTGAAGGTTCAATCATTGCAATCAGTTTTTGGACTTCCTCGTCCACGTCGGCGGTATAAAAGTCCGAAACCTGTTCCAGAACGGCGCCCAGGTTACCGGACTCCTCCCCGACCTTCACCATGCGGATCACGAGGCTCGGGAACTCGCCGGTGCTGTTGAATGCCTCGGAGAGCGGACTGCCGTTCCGCAGCGATCCCTGAATATGCTCCAAAGCCTCCAGCAGCGCCAGATTTGATACGGTGTTGGAGGCGGATTTGATGGCGGTCAGGATCGGAAGACCGGCGATGTACAGCGCGCCGAACGTCTGACAGAAACGGCCGATGTTGATTTTCCGCACCAGCGGCCCCGCCATGGGCAGTTCGAGGATGATACGGTCCATTTTTAGCGCGATGTCTGTGGAAGACCTTCGCGCGACCTTGAGGGCGACAACGACCAGTACAGGAAATCCCAATACGACCCACCAGAATTTCTGGAAGAAGTCGGAAACCACGATCAGCGCGACCGTCGCGAAAGGCAGTTCGAAATCCATGTTCCGGATAAATTCAACGATCTGCGGCACGACGAAGCCCATCATGATCGTCACGGCGGCGACCACGACGAAAATCAGAACCATCGGGTAGCGCGTCGCCTTGCGGACGCGGGATTGCATGACGTCCAGCCATTTCAGGTATTTTACGAGCTGGCGGTAGCTGGAACTCATCTTACCCGTCGCTTCGCCGGATGCGATCAGCGAGAGGTAGAGGGTCGTAAAGATTTTCGGGTGGCGGCCCATAGCCTCCGACAAGCTGCTTCCGTCTGAAACGTCACGGAAAATTTCGGAGATAGCGTCGCGCAGCGCGGCGTTCTCCGTCGTATCGCGGATATCGGCCAGGGAATCAAGCAGCGGCACCCCCGCTCCGTCCATCTGATCGAGATGGATGAAAAGCTGGATCAGATCACGCACGGTGATCTTCGTGCGCATGCGCGCTTTCGCGACACCGCTGGACAGTTTGGAAAAATTGACCAGTTCGAGGCCCGCCTGCTGAAGCTGATTGAACAGGTCGTTCTCGTTGGCCGCGCTCAAGACGCCCTTGATCGGACGTCCGCTGGAATTCAAAGCGCGGTATTTGTATTTTTCCATGACCTAACCGTTTTATTTCTTATGAATATCGACAACCTTGGACAAGGCATCGAGCGTGGTGATCCCGTCGAGGATCTTCAGGATGCCATCGTCCCTCATTGATTTAAAGCCTTTTTGAACGGCGGCATTCTTGAGCTCCGCCTTCGTTCCGGCGCGGGCGAGAACCTCGTCCATGTCTTCGTCGAAGAGCAGGATTTCGGCAACCGCGACACGGCCCTTGTAACCGGCACCGCCGCACATGTCACAACCGCCCGTTTTCGCATTGTAGATCTGCGGCGGCGAGGAAGGATCGACGCCGAGGATATCGCATTCCTCCGCCGTCGCCTTGTGCGGCTGTTTGCAGGACGGGCACAACGTACGGATCAGACGCTGTGCGAAGACAGCGATGATGTTGCCGGCCAGCATCCCCGGCACCATGCCGAGATCGAGCAGACGCGGAATGGCGCCGAACGAATCGTTGGTGTGAAGCGTGGAGTAAACCTGGTGACCCGTCATAGCGGCCTGAAGCGCCATGGCGCCCGTTGTCTTGTCGCGGATCTCCCCGATGAAGATAACGTCAGGATCCTGACGGAGCAAAGCGCGGATACCGTCGGCGAAGTCGAGAATGCCTTCCTTGACCGCCGTCTGGCGAATCATCGGCAGCGAATATTCGACCGGATCTTCCAGCGTCTGGATGTTGATATCGACCGTGTTGATTTCGTTCAACATGGAATAAAGCGACGTCGTTTTACCCGAACCTGTCGGGCCTGTGACGATGATGATCCCTTCCGGGCGTTCCTGCGCGCGTTCGATGCGTTTCAGGTTTTCCTCGCTGAAGCCCAGCGATTTAAGCGGCTTGATACCGGCGTTCTTGTCGAGAACGCGCATAACGATGTTTTCGCCGTGCACAGTCGGCAGCGAGGACACGCGGAAGTCGACTTCCTTACCGCCCACATGAATGCTGATACGGCCGTCCTGCGGCGCCAGCTTGTCGGCGATGTTCAGGTTCGCCATAATTTTCAAGCGCTGGCTGATCGCGTTCCAATGTTTTTTGTGCAGGATTTGGAATGTAAACAGGTCGCCGTCGACGCGGTAGCGAAGACGGACAAAGTTTTCTTCCGGTTCAAAGTGAAGGTCGGACGCGCGCATGCGCACGGATTCGGATATCAGCGCGTTCACAAGGCGGACGATCGGGTGTGTGAAAGCCTCGTCTTCGGACAGGCCCGCCGTTTCGAGGTCTTTTCTGTCGGCGTTCTCGATCTCTTTCAAAATCGCGTTGACGTTGCTGGCGTGACCATAGGCGGCATCGATTGCTTCGGCCAGAACGGTCGGCGTACTGACCAGCGGGCGTACCGTGACGCCTTTGGGGATGTAGCGGCGGAGCGCGTCCATCGCGACCACGTCATACGGATCGGACAGGGCCACAAGAGCGACATTGTCGATCAGGGAGACAGGAAGGATCTGGTACTTCACGGCGACCGATTTCTCGATCATCGCCAGGGCCGCGCCGTCGATCACGGTTACTTTCGGATTGAAAACCTCAAAGCCGGAGCTTTCGGCCAGAAAGGCGCTCAGCACTTCGGCGGTGATAAAGCCGAGGCCGACCAGAACCTCACCCAGCATCTTGCCGGAAATCTTCTTTTCCTGGATGGCGACGTTCAGCTGGTCTTTGGTAATAAGGCCGAGCGTTACAAGCCGGTCGCCCATACGCGCCTTGTTGCCGTCGTCGTCGGTCATGTTCTGGGTTTCGCGCACGAGGCTGCGTTTGCTATTTACGGCAAGCTGGGTGCCGGATTGCGGCGATTTTGGCGGCGGGCCGGACGGGTTCATGGACATGGTGTCCTGAAACATCGGGTCCATCATTATCGGCTCCGCCTCGACGGTTTCGACAGTGACCGTTTGAACGTCCATCTCCAGATCGCCGAAATCTATGTAATCCGGCTCGGGCGCCGGCTGACGCGGCGGCTCTTGCGGTTTCGGCGGCGGCGTGTATGTCGAATCGTCAAACGACAGGCCACTGATATCGATGTCGCCCTCCCCAAAGCCGGGATTTGGTTTGTTCGTCTTGTTATCCATGTTTTTCAAGGCCTTCGTTGTAAGGAGGCCGGCATATGACATGCCGGGGCATATTCACGGTATAGGAAATTGGTTAATAAAGCCCGAACGGGCCGGATTGGGTTGGCATTGCGCAGGGGAACCTACGCAAACGGCGCAAATCAGCCGCCATGCGATAATATACATTATAAAGTGGGGAGACAACGAGAATGGCGCACCCGTCAGGAGTCGAACCTGAAACCTCTTGATTCGTAGTCAAGTGCTCTATCCAATTGAGCTACGGGTGCATTGTTCTGGTCAAGAACGGGCGGACATTACATCAAGCTCGATGAAGGATGCAAGCCATAACTTAATTTTTCTTTCGGGAAAGTTTTTGTGAATGGTTTGAAGGTGCTTAGGCGCTTTCGCTTGACTTGGAGGGGCAATTCGGATGATTTAAAGCATCCACAACAGGCCTGTCCGTTGGGACCTAAGCCGATGCCATTGGAAAAAGATATGAAGATCAATAAGTTCGTCAGGGTTAACAAGTGTCTTTTGATTGCCGCGATCGGATTCGCCGGCACGATCGGTGTAAACACGCCGGATGCGAGCGCACAAATCGACATGCGCAAGCGCCCGTCCCTGGTAATCACGAACGACCGCGCCGCTGGTACAGGCAAGAACCTGACGCCGGCCGGCAACCAATCGGCCTCCCCGATCTACCGCTCCGTCAGCGCGCCTGCCGTCAGCCCGATGCCGGGCGATATCACGGCTTCGGATGTCAGCGGCAGCTCTTACTTCCAGCCAACCAAGACCATGGTCGGCGAAAAAGTCGATGAGCTGAGATCCGACCTGTCCGGCCTTCAATCCAAAGTGTCCGACCTGTCCTCCCGCCTGAAAGGCATGAAGGAGCGCAACCAGTCGATGGCGGCCGAATACAACGCCAGCGTCGCGACCATCAACACCCAGCTTCAAAGCGGCACGACGCCGGGCAACCCGCGCCTCGTCCAGAAACTTTCCACGGCGCAAAGCAATCTCGACCGCCTGTCGCAGAGCGTTGCCGAGCTGAACTCCATGGCCGTCGAAGCCGCGAACGCCGCGTCGATGGGTTCGTACCTTCTTGACGGCGTACGTTCCGCTTACGGCCTGTCCGGCGCTGTTGAAGAAGACCATGCCGCCCTTGCCGGCGTCGAAGACCAAGTCAACACAACGATCGTAACGGTCGACCGCGTCCTGAATGAAGTCAACGATGACATCACGCGCACCGCAGCCTATCTGAGCGCGGAACGCAGCAACCTGCGTACCCTGTCCCTTGCGGTCACGAATGGTGACTACTACGGCCGCTCCCTTGCTGGACGCCCGTTCGCCAACGCACCTGCCAGCCAGACCGGCGGCGGCAGTATGATGCAGCCTGCAAGCTTCCCGGGCGCAGCTCCAGTACCATCCGTCAGCGCCGCGCCGATTTCCTCCCCGCGTCCGCTCGTCAAAATCAAGTTCGACAAGCCGAACGTCGATTACCAGCAAGCCGTTTACATGGCCGTCAATGAAGCGATGCAAAAATATCCGAATGCGCGTTTTGAATTGATTGCCGTGAATCCTTCGGGTGGAAACGCCGCGCAGGTCGCGATTGAAAGCACACGTGCCCGCCGCAACGCCGAAGCCGTACTCCGCAGCCTGTCGCAGATGGGCGTAGATGCAGACCGTATCGACCTGAGCACACAGCAAAGCGCGGAAGCACGCTCCAACGAAGTTCACATCTACATCCGATAATCCCATGACCGCGCCATCCAGCAAAGGGATGCGCGTTCTGGCCGGCATCACCGCC
>QFNK01000032.1 GCA_003240795.1 Micavibrio aeruginosavorus
CAGATGCTAAGGCCCATGATTATTCTTCCTCTTCTTCGTAACCTTCAAATTCTTCTTCGGACGATGCCGCCTGTGCATCCGCCGCCTCGTCCTTCACGCCGGACAAAACCTCCGCCGCGCTTGCGTCCGGATTATCGAACAGATCGCGGGAATCCGGCACCGTGTCAATGGCCGGACGGCGGTCCAGAAGACCCGCGGCCTTCAGATCCTCCAGCCCCGGCAGCTCCATAATAGAACCAAGCCCGAACTGGTCAAGGAACGTGTTGGTCGAAAGCCATGTCAGCGGACGGCCCGGCGTTTCGCGCCGCTTGCCCGGCTTGATCCAGCCAAGCTCCAGAAGCTGGTCGATCGTGCCCTTGTGCGTGGCGACGCCGCGGATGTTTTCGATCTCCGCGCGCGTGATCGGCTGGTGATAGGCAATAACGGCCAGCGTTTCCAGCGCGGCCTTGGACAGGCGGCGCTCCACATCCTTTTCGATGGTCAGCGCGGGTGCAACAGCCGCCGCAGTACGGAACGCCCATGCATTGCCGATCTGCACCAGCTCCACCCCTCGGTCGGAATACATGTTCCGCAGCTCCGTCAAAAGGACGTTGAGGTCCGTGTCCGCCGGAAGGCGTTCATGCATCGCCTGGGGCGTCATGGGCGACGGCGCGGCGAACAGCATCGCCTCCAGCACTTTCAATTGTTCACTCTGCTCTGGTGTCATCTTCGATATCTATACCGTTGTCGTTTTCGTCTGGTGTTTCCGGCGCCTGCCCGGGTGCGGGAGAATCGCCGGGCGGCAATTCGTCCACAGCGGGCGGACGGTTGGCGCTGCGCAAATAAATCGGGCGGAACAAGCCGTCCTGACGGATTTCGACCTTGCCCTGTTTCGCAAGCTCAAGCCCTGCCGTAAAGGTGGAGGCGAGCGAGGAGCGCACGAGCAGCGGGTCTGTAATGTTTTCCGGCATAAAGCTCTGCAACGTCGTCCAGACACTGTGCGGCCCCGTCTTCGGCAGGTTGCCGAGCATCTTGGTCATGCGGTCGACCGCCTCTTCCATCGTCATGATGTTGAAGACGGGCAGTTCGTAGAACGATGCCTCGGCGCGGCGGCGGATATCGCCGTACGCCTTCAGAAGGTCGAACAGCGTGTCCTTGTAAGTCGCGTTATAGGCGACGCGCAGCCCTTCCGGCTCACCGCGCGCGAAAATATTGATGCCGAGCTGCGGACGCGCCATCAGCTTTTCGGCGGCGGCGCGCATGGACTCAAGACGGCGGAGCTGGAATTGTAGTGCTTCGGCCATCGCCTCGCCGGACGGCTCCCCGCTTTCATCTTTCTCGCTCGGCAGAAGAAGGCGCGATTTCAGGTAGGCGAGCCACGCCGCCATGACCAGATATTCGGCGGCGAGATCAAGGCGCAGATCTTTCGCGCGCTCGATGAAATGCAGATACTGGCGTGCAAGCTGAAGGATGGATACTTCGCGCAAATCAACTTTCTGGTTGCGCGCCATTTCGAGAAGGACGTCGATCGGCCCTTCGAACCCGTCGATGTTGAGCAAGAGCGCATCCGCCTCGCTATCCCCGTCGGGGATGCCGTGCAGATCATAGTCCGGCGGGGGACCCTGCTCGAAGGCGGCTTGCATCATAACGCTTCAGACTCTCCTCACGCAAAGGCGGGCAAGCCTTTGCGATATCGATCATTTCATTCAGGTGACCGGCGCAATATAGCGCGATATCAAGCCCCGCTTCCAGTGTTTTGACCACTCTATCCGCAGGAGATCCATAGCGGGCCAGCGCGTTCATGCACAGGTCGTCGCTTAGCAATAAACCGTTGAAATTCAAATCATTACGGATCAAATCGGTGACTTTGGCCGACACGCTTGCGGGATGATCTGGATCAACGGCCGTATAAATAATGTGCGAAGCCATCGCCCAGACCTTCAACGCGTAGGGCTGGCGCAGGACATGGCGGAACGGGCGAAAGTCCATCGCCTCAAGGTCGGCAAGGTTCGCGGACACCACCGGAAGGTCGTAATGGGAGTCGAGCGCGGACCGCCCCTGCCCAGGTATATGCTTCACAACGGGCGTGATACCTTCGTTGATAAAACACTCGCACGCCAGCGCGCCAAGCGCACCGACAAGATCGGGGTCGTGCGAAAACGCGCGGTTGCCGATCGCGTCATGCGTGTTCTCAAACAGCACGTCAAGGACGGGCGCGCAGTCAACATCGATCCCCACACCGTTCATGTCGTCGGAGATGGAGCGGATGACTTCGATCAGACGGTCCTTGTCGTCCTTGTCGCCGATTTCCTTCATGGACGGATAATCGCGCCATTCCGGCGGGCGCATGCGGCGCACACGTCCGCCCTCTTGGTCGATCAGGATCGGGCAGCGCCAGCCGACTGCATCGCGCAGGTCTTTGCACAAGAGTTTCAGCTGCGCGCGGTCGGAAATATTCCGGGCGAACAGGATAAAGCCGAATGGCTTGAAATCACGAAAAAACGCGGATTCTTCCGGCTTCAAAGTAATGCCGGAGCAAGACAGGATGACAGGTTTTGTGTCGGCGTGCATGAAACTTCTCCTCCTTGAAATGCCAAGCCCCGGCAGAACCGGGGCATCGTGGTCTTCCGGATGTCCGGAAGACGGCATGAATTACATTTTACTTGGCAACGACCAGACAGCCGCCCGGTGTCGCTTTCTTGATCTGGTTGCAGATCGACGTGGCCGAGTCTTTGGACATCGGGCCCGCCTGAATGCGGTGGAACGTGCCCTTGGCGCCGAGGTCGGCCGCTTGCGTGCGGTAATCGACACCGGCAAGTCCGGAATATTTCGCCTGAAGCTTTTTATATTCGGCAGGCGCGCCGGACAGGGACTTCACGCTGGCAAGCTGGATGTAGAAACCGCCCGGCTGTACCGCTTTGGCGGCGCTTGCGGCACCGGCGGCTGGCTCAACCTTGGCAGGCGCCTCTTCCTTCGGCTCGGCTTTGACCGCTTTTGTTTCCGCAGGTTTTACCGTTTCAGCAGGCTTTGCAGCTTCTGCTTGTTTCTGCGCGGGAGCCGCTTCGAGAATCGGCTTCAGACCGGAGTCGGACGGCGCAATTGGTGCAACCTTCTGCGGCTCGGCGGCGGCTTGCGTTATTGTATCCGCAGCAGGAACGCCGATCGCCTCACGCACCAGCGCATCATCAGATGGCGGTTCGACCGCGGCAACCGTTCCCGGTGCTGGCGTGCCCGCAGCGGCAGGCGCATCCGCCTGTGGCTGGCCTTCCGTATTCAGGCCCGCAAACAGCTCGGCACGTGGCAGAGGTTCTTCCGCGCTTTCATCCGCAAGGATGTTTTCCGTCCCCTGCTCTGCGGAGTTACCCGCGAACACCGTGGAATCGCGGTACGGAATTTCCATGCCGCCCGGATTGTCCGGCGTTGTCTTGTAAGGGTCCGCGTCGGCGCGCACGATCGGCGCGCTGCCGCCTGTCGCGGTATCGCCCTCGTCCGGATAGCCGCCGAACACCACGATCCCTAGAAGGATCAGCGCCGCGACAACCGAGACAATCGCGAATTCGCGCTTGCGGTTTGAAATTAAGCCAGAGATCTGGGCGAACACGCCGTCCTGATCCGGTTCATCGAAATCATCATATTTTTTTGCCATGAGTCGGAGGATATGAAAAAAGCCCCATGCTGTAAAGGATGCAATTGGGGCTTTTTCATGGGTTTTCCACACCTTCGGTCAGGATCACCGATCCCAGTACAGATCGAACAGCCTCTCATGCTCGCGCACGGCGTAGCGGTCGGTCATGCCGGCGATGTAATCGCACACGATACGCGCGCGGGCGGTGTCGTCGGTCAGGCCGCCTGCATCCTCCACCCGTTTCTGCCAGTGTTCGGGCAAAAGCTGGTACCGCGCCAGAAGCGCATCGAACAGGTCGTGCAGAACCCGCTCCGCCTTCAACCTCACGCGCATGACGGTGTAATGACGGTACATGCGGTCGAACAAAAATGCGCGGAGCTCCTCCACCTTCTCATACATATCCGGTGAGAACGCAACGACCGCGTGGCGAGCGGCACGGACATCGTCCGGCGAGGTTGGCGCCAGTTCACGGATGCGGCGGTTTGATTCACGCAAGACATCCTGCACCATCGCGCCGATCATCTCGCGGATGGTTTCCTGGATCAGATAATGTTCCGAGATATCCGGATAGGCACGGCGCACGGAAGCAATAACTTCACCGAGCAGGGAAACTTTCTCCAGCTGCTCCAGCGTGAACATGCCGGCGCGGAGCCCGTCTTCCACATCATGGTTGTTATAGGCGATATCGTCGGCGAGCGCCGCGCACTGCGCCTCGACGCTCGCGAATGTTTCGAGGCGAAGGTCGATCTGCTTCTGAACGGCAGCCAATGTGACGGGCAGAGCCCCTTTGACGGGGCCGTTATGCTTGACCACCCCTTCCAGCGTTTCCCATGTCAGGTTCAGCCCCGGCCAGCGGTGATATTTGCGCTCCAGCGCGGTAAGCACGCGCAGCGACTGGTCGTTATGCTCGAACCCGCCATAGGGCTCCATGCATTTTTCAAGCACTTCCTCCCCCGTGTGGGCGAAGGGTGTGTGGCCGAGATCATGGCTAAGCGCGATCGCTTCGGCGAGGTCTTCATTGACGAACAAGGCCCGCGCCAGAGAACGGGCGATCTGTGAGACCTCCAGCGTGTGCGAAAGGCGCGTGCGGTAATGGTCGCCCTCGTGATAAACAAATACCTGCGTCTTGTATTTCAGGCGGCGAAAGGCCGAGGCATGGATAATGCGGTCGCGGTCGCGCTGGAAACAGGTACGGGTGGGGCTTTCCTCCTCGGCATAAATCCGCCCCTTCGTCATGTCGGGACGGCAGGCATAGGCCGCCAGAGGAAGGGCGCAATAATTATAGGCAGGCTGTGATTCGTTACTCATAACAGTGATTTAAGCACGAAGGCCGCACGCCCGCAACGACGATGGAAATATTTAACGAGACACTCTATATAATAGTCCCATGAGCACCATTACCCTGACCGACGGCCTCGTCAAACAGATCAAGACCCTTCGCGAAAAGGACGGCAATCCGCGCCTGAACCTGCGCATTACTGTGGATAGCGGCGGATGCCAGGGGTTCGAGTACAAGTTCGAGCTGACGGAAACGGTCAATGCCGACGATGAAACCTTTGAAAAGGATGGCATCGCGGTCATTATCGACGACATCTCCCTGCCCTACATGCGCGGCTGCACGATCGATTACGTGAGCGACCTGATCGGCGCGTATTTCAAGATCGACAATCCGAACGCCAAATCGGCCTGCGGCTGCGGCACCAGCTTCGCGGTTTAATTACCGGAATCCGGAATCGTTCAATGCGCGGCGGAAAATATCCGGCGTTTTGCATTTTTTAGGAACGGAACGCCGCCGCCGGAGGAATCATGACAGGCCTGGGAGAAGACGTTATCTCAACGTCCTCTTTCTTGTGAGCGCGCAGAATAATGGATTGCAGGTCCACAGGCGTCGCCACGGTCAGGTCGATATCCGGTTTGTTAAAAGCGGCCGACAGGCCGGACGGCGATTTCCGCGGGTCGGGATAGACGCCGGACATATTGTTGTCGACCGGATGGTGCGTGTGGATATTGAAAAACGGAATACCGAAACGCACCGCCAGAACACGCGCCTGCGCCATGGCGTAATAATCCGTCCCCGGAGAGTCGCCCTTGGCAACATCGTCGCCCGTGAAGACAATTGAGCTTGGCGGTCTTTTATCTCCCAGCGCCGCTTCGGCGATGGCCGCCAGCCCATGTCCTTTGTTCACATCCGCAATCTTGATCTCGACCGTGGCAGGCCCGTCGAGGGTTTTGAAGACGGGAGAAAATTCCCCCTTGGCTTTTTCGACCCGTGGGCCGGCCCCCGCATGCGCCTGGAGCGCCGCCTTGATACGCTCACCCACTGCCTTATCGAAAGACGAATTTTCCGCCTGACCGAAATGATCGAGGATTTCGCGGTAGTGGATGTTGGTCGCCACACCCTTGTGTTCGACATAGAGCTCCGGCACGGGCTCCGAAAGATCGAAGCCGTGGTCGCGCGCAATGGATTCTATCTCCGGACGAAGATAAAGGCCGATATCCTCGACCCGCTGAAGGTGAAGCTTTTCGCCGGAAGAAAGCGTCCGCACATCCTTCCTCTCCCCGTTCAGAAACAACGTCGCGCCGCTGTCGGCGACAAGCGTAACCTGATCGACGTTTTCCACGCCGGATTCTTGCAAAAGCTTGCGCGCATCGGCAGACCCGCGGGACGTCAAAAAGGCAATCTTGAAAGGCTCGCCCGCCTCGACCCCCTGATTGACCAGATCGACCAAAGGCTGGGGAAGCCGGACGTCCATGGCTTTGTTGGCAAAGATCCCTTTTTCAAAAATACCGGCGCTTACAAGACTTTCAAGCTCCTGCAAAGGTGTGCCGAACGGAATGGACTGGCTCTTGGGATCGTCTCCCGCGGCCAAAACAAAGGGGGAAACGGCACCTTCGACAAGGTTATACCCTGTCATGACATTGCCATCCATGTCGCACACGAACAGAGGTGCATCGCCGATCTCTTTAAGAAAGGCGGAAATCCTGTCGGCAGAGGAATAGACAGTCATAATGTTACACAACCCATTTTTATTAATTACGGAAATAATACAGCACCTTAAGCGCGGAATCAACGAAAACCGCAGTGGGCAAACAGGCCGCGGAATATAGGCTTTCACCCCCGCCTGTGTTTAAATGCCGCACATGAAAATCGCCGCCTGGAACGTCAATTCAATTAAGGCCCGCACCGCCCATGTCCAGCGCTGGCTGGAACGGGTCAAACCGGACTTCCTCCTGCTTCAGGAGCTTAAGGGGCTGGAATTCCCGCATGAGGTCTTTGACGGGTACAAAATCCACGCCGTCGGGCAGAAGGCATATAACGGTGTCGCGATCCTCTCCAATAGTTCGTTCGACGTAATTTTGGAAAAACTGCCCGGCGACGATGCGGATGAACAGGCACGGTATCTGGAGATTGCGGCACCGGACGGCACGCGCATCATCAACATCTACCTGCCCAACGGCAACCCGTGGCCGGGCGAAAAATTCGATTACAAGATGCGGTGGATGGACAGGCTTCACGCCCGTCTGAAGGAATTGCGCGATCAGGAAATCCCCTTCCTCATCGGCGGCGATTTCAACGTCATCCCTGAGGCACGGGACTGCTGGGACCCAACAGTCTGGATGAACGACGCGCTCTACAGGATTGAAACAAGGCAAAAATTCAGAAGCATTTTAAATCTTGGTTTAACGGATGCGTTCAGGGCGTTGAATCAGAACGATCATCAATACACCTTTTGGGATTATCAGGCCGGATGCTGGCCGAAAGACTACGGCATCAGGATCGACCACTTCCTGCTCTCCCCCGCCGTGACGGACAGGCTTGCATCCTGCACCATCGACAAAGAACCGCGCGGCGAGGAATCCCCGTCCGACCACACACCCGTTATCCTCACGATCAAGCCATGAAAATTTTTAAATCCGCCGCCCTCGCCGCTACGCTTGTCCTTTGCGGATGCGCGAGCGAAATGCACAGCTCCCTGAACGCCTATATGGCGGCAAAACGCCTGCCCGCGCCGACAACGGAAAGATTTCCGCATTGCCAGGGTTACGGATGCCCGACGGTAAAATTTGTCGAATTGAACAAATCCGACTGGAAGAAAATTGAAAAAACCTTTGGCAGGAAAGCCAAAAGCGCGGAAGAGGAAAGAAACAGCATCGCCCGCACCATCGGCACGTTCGAGCAGATCGTCGGCCCATTAACGGGAACGGAAAACGACAAGCGCGGAACATTCATCCAGACCGGCAAAGGCCAGCTCGACTGCGTGGACGAAAGCACGAACACCACGATCTATATGATGATGCTGAAAGAAAAAGGGCTGATCACCTTTCACGACATAGAACAGCCGCAGGTAAGATACCCGATCGTATCGGGGCGCGGCTGGATGCACCAGACCGCCGTCATCACGGAAAAGGAAACCGGAAAACAATATGCCGTCGATTCTTGGTTCGAGGATAACGGCGTGAACGCATGGGTCGTTTCGATTGAAGGATGGCTGAACGGATGGCATCCGGACATGGTCAAGGATGCGGCGGAGAAGAAATAATTCGTGGCCAAGCGCGCCGAAACGCCATAGAATCCGTACAAGAAGCTTTTGATTCGCCCCGCCTTTTCACCTATCCGCCGGACGCAGACACCATGAAAAACCGCCTCTATTCCCTCCTCGCCGCAACCGCCATTGCAGGAACGGTCGCACTCGCCGCCTGCGCGCCATGGGGAAATGAATTCCGCGAAGTAACGGCAGAGCGCATTGCACGCCCCGCTTTTATGGTCGAACGCAAGGACAGCGCGGGCGGGATGCAGTTCCAGCTATGGGAACGCATGCACGCGCCGGGCGAACCCGCGAACATTTATATTGAAGGCGACGGCGACACGGACCCGAAATGGGATTCCACGCCGGACAATCCGGTCGCCCTGCACCTTGCCTCCCGCGACAACGCGAAAAACCTCGTCTGGATCGGCCGCCCGTGCCAGTTTCAGGAAGTGCCGGACGACAAGAAATGCGATCCGTCCCTTTGGAGCACGCGCCGCTTCTCTCCGGAGGTACTGGCCGCCTACAACGAAATCATCGACTATGTGAAAAAACGCTATGACGTCACGCAAATCAACCTCATCGGCTATGACGGCGGCGCGAACGTCGCGGCGGCACTGGCCACGCAGAGAAGCGATGTCGCCTCTCTCCGCACTGTCGCGGGCGAACTGAACCCCGACCTCGTTTCCGAAAAGGTAAAAACGAAGGTCGATGCCGACAACATCCGCGCGAACGCCATCGCGCCTCAATTGGCAGGCCTGCCGCAACACCATTTCATCGGGGCGGGTGACGATGTCGCACCGCCGGCCGTTTATCATTCCTTCCGTCAGGCGATGGGCGAGACGGACTGCGTCCATTACACCATCGTTCCCGATGCCGACCACACAAAGGGCTGGGTCGAAAAATGGCCTACCCTCCTGAATTCCAGCCTGTCATGCGCCAGCGCGATGCCGCCGAAAGAAGACATGAGCATGGGACTGCCGCAGGATTACATGCCGGCGCCGTTCCCGCCTGTGCCGGAAGACATCGACCACGGCCAGAAATAATTCAGACAAGCGTAGCCAGAACCGCGCGAAGATCGACGGCCATGGCCTCATGACCGATGGGCAGAGGGTGCGTACCGTCCGATGTGCCGCCGGCGATGAACTTCCAGAAATCATCCCCGCTTGCACCGCCGCGAATGCCGTTCATCCGGCAGAGGCGCGTTATCGTCCCGTCGGCAAGGCGCGCCTCATACCAGTCGTTCATCGCCGCCCCCTTGCCGCCCGCGCCCCAGTTCGCGTTGATCGTCTGACCGGATACGGATGAATAGCTTCCTCCCGTCCGAGGGATCAGGGTCGTGCGGACAATCCCCTCGATACCGGCAGCCTTCATCTCCGCCCACGCCGTCAGGTGTTTGCTTTGCGTGTTTGCCGTATCGCCCGTGCCGTTCACGCCGATATCGTTCGTCCCCGGCTCATCCACCGCAAAGCGCGCGTATTTATAAAGCGCGATCAGCTTGCTCTGCCCCGTCAAAACACCCGCACCTGTCTTTGCAAGATTAAGCCCCGGATAGACCGCATTGCCTGACGCGTCGCGCATGGCCCGCTGGAAAAATCCGCGCCCGTGCTGGCCGGACGATGCGCCGTCGGACGCGCTCTCCATGATGCTGTCGCCAAGACCGACAAAGGACGGCCCGTCAACAAGGGGCCGCCCGAGAAGGATCAGACGGTACCCGCTCGCCCGCGAAACAGGCGCAGTCCCAGAGAAGGTAAAAGTTCCCGCCGCATCGGTGGATGACGGTATCGTGACCGCCGGATCGTACCAAGAACATTGCTGTCCCGACACGTCACCCACCGTGTTGCCGCAATAAGGCATATGCGCGGCGGCGGTAACGATACGCCCCTTGATAAAATATTCCTCACCCCTGGAAAATTGCGCTTTGCCAAGCATTGACGGAAGAAGCGCGTCCGATAAAACATCGCCCGTCCCGCCGCTTACGGTCACGCTGCGCCCGCCGCCGAAATAAAGCGGCGTGATGGCCGCCCCCGTCTGGATGCTCATATCGACGAAAGTCAGGTCAGGCAATAAGGCCGGATCAATCACCTGCCCCGTCGCCGCCATGTACCAGTTGTTCAGATTGACGAACAATTCACGGGCATCAGCACCCAGAATATATTTCTGGCGGAATGCCTGCGCCGTGCGTCCGGACTGGCTGTCGCGGTTGACGGGCACGTTGTTCTGCGTCGCGATGGTGCGGATCGGAATGACTGGCGGAGGTGAAATGATCCCGGACACAACACCGCGCCCGACACCGACCGGAAAACATATACCGCTCATCGCGCACCGTCCCGGGTGTGGTTTTGCCTGACGGCAATATTAAAGGCGCGCGAAAGCGCATATGGCGGCGCATGGCCGCTTGCATGTATTGTCATGAAATCTCCTCGGATAAACAAAAATGCCGCTTGAAAAAGCGGCATGAAAAAAGGCGCAAAACGCCCTGAACAAAATTATAATAGGAATTAATTCCAAAAATGTCAAGACAGCAAGGAGTCAGCCCCCTTGCCG
>QFNK01000033.1 GCA_003240795.1 Micavibrio aeruginosavorus
CATTTCTGCAATGCGGCTGACCTCACGCAAAAGGCTGCGGCATGGGAGAAAGAGGACGCGATCCTTTCAAAAGCCATCGTCGCCCGCAACAGCGCTGCCTTTAGCGGCAAAAACCTGACGATTACCAAAGAAATTCTGGACGACATCGAACGCCGTGAAAAGAACAACATGCTGGAGCATCTTAAACAGCGCAGCCGTGAGGCAGGTGTGTCCGGTATTATGCAGGTTGATTATTATCAGGCGCAAGCCGCACTTGAGGTGCGCGAGCAACCGGGCGCCAACGGCAAAATCGTCGGCAAGATGGAAAGAGGCTCCTGCTTCGTACCAACTCAAATACCAGCGCCGCAAGGCGATTTCTTGAAAGTGACCGCGTATGATTACCGCGGGTTTCAAATTACGGGGTATGTCTCTGCAAAGAATTCAAAAAAGGAAAATACATTGTTCAGCGCGCAAACTTGTGAAGCGAGGTTTTAGCGGTTATGCCCGATCCAGACAAACAATCGCCAAATGTGAATGTCATCCGTGAAAAATTGCAAAGGGGCGAACCAATCAGTACAGAAGAGGTTGCCGCATACAACGCGTCATTACAGAGCGACAAGGCCGACGCGATGCCGGATAAAGCACAAGCCCCCCTTATCACCGAACACAAGCGCCGCTCGCGCCTGTGGCCTGCCCTTCTGCTCGGCGGCGGCGCGCTGGCGGCGTATATGTGGGCGAACGGTGATGGCGAAAAGAAACCGGAGCCTGTTACAAAGCCAACACCTTCAGCAACGATAACAACGCCAACTACACAGCCTGCCGTGACCACAATTCAGGACGCGTGGAAAGACGCGCCCATCAATTACATCCTGCAAAAAAATGCGCGCCTGAACTATACGGCGGACGTTAATTCCGATTCCCGCTATTACGCCAAGGCCGGTTCCTGCGTTTCCGCGTTCCAGAGCCGGCAGCCGAAGAACGGCTCCCTGCAAATCGATGCGTATGACCGGAACCTGAATGGCGGAACGCGGCCCGGTTATGTGCCGAGCGAGGTTCTTGGCGAAGGCAGGAGAGCAAGCCCGGGGGAGGTTTGCGAAGCATCGCTCGTGGCCGCGGACAAGAACACGCCCCTGCCCGGCCAGCCTGTGCAGAAGCTTGAACACAAGGCGATACCGGCCAGCCCGGAAGGCGTTTTCCGCTTTGCCGAGTTTTATACCGTTTACGGGGAGAGCAATATCCGCGAAAAAGCCAACCGCGGGGACACGCCACGCGCGAAAATCGAGCACGGTTCCTGCGTCAGCCAGAGCGTTGCGAGAAACATGCGCGGCGAATTCGTGCATGTCACGGCCATGGGGGAGCAGATCACCTCCGGCTGGATGCTTATCGGCTCGCTCCGCCCTGCGCCCGCCGGAACCACGGAAAAAAGCTGCAAAGCCCGGTTTGAGTGGAATTCGCCGCGCCCATAGCCCCCGCCAAAGCGTTATTCCCCTTGCCCTTTGGAGCCGAAATCCTTACATTCCGGCACCATGAGCACACCGAAAACGAAGCCTTTGGAACAAATCCGCAATTTCGCGATTATCGCGCACATTGACCATGGAAAATCGACCCTTGCCGACCGCCTGATCCAGACGTGCGGCGGGCTGGAAGCGCGCGAGATGACTGAACAGGTCCTCGACAACATGGATATCGAGAAAGAGCGCGGCATCACCATCAAGGCGCAGACGGTCCGCCTCGCCTACAAGGCCAATGACGGCATTGAATACCAGCTCAACCTCATGGACACGCCGGGGCACGTCGACTTCGCGTATGAGGTCTCCCGCTCCCTCGCTTCCTGCGAAGGCTCCATCCTTGTCGTCGATGCGAGCCAGGGTGTCGAGGCGCAGACGCTCGCCAACGTGTATCAGGCGCTGGACAACAACCACGAGATTATCCCGACGATCAACAAGATCGACCTGCCCGCCGCGGACCCCGAACGCGCGAAAGGCCAGATCGAGGACGTGATCGGCCTCGACGCTTCCGACGCCGTGCTGGTTTCCGGGAAGAGCGGCATCGGCATTCCCGATCTGCTGGAGGCCATCGTCACGCGCCTGCCCGCGCCAAAGGGCGATACCACCGCGCCGACGAAGGCGCTGCTGGTCGATAGTTGGTATGACGCGTATCTGGGCGTTGTCATTCTTGTCCGCGTCATCGACGGTTATCTGAAAAAAGGCCAGAAGATCCGTTTCATGAGCAACGGCCGCGTGCGGGAGATCGACCGCGTCGGTATGTTCACGCCGAAGAAGGTCGTGCTCGACGCGCTCGGCCCCGGCGAGATGGGCTTTATCACCGCGTCGATCAAGGACATTTCCGACACGCTGGTCGGTGACACGATCACGGACGATAAGGTGCCCGCGAAGGAAGCGCTGTCCGGATTTAAACCGTCCGTGCCGATGGTTTTCTGCTCCCTCTTCCCGGCGGACTCCTCCGAATTCGAAAAACTGCGCGAGAGTATCGGCAAGCTGAAACTCAACGATGCGTCGCTTCATTACGAGCCGGAGAACAGCCAGGCGCTCGGCATGGGTTTCAGATGCGGCTTCCTCGGCCTTCTGCATATGGAGATCATTCAGGAGCGTCTGGAGCGGGAGTTCGACCTCGACCTCATCCCGACCGCGCCGAGCGTTGTTTACAAGGTGCACCTGACCAACGGCGATGTGATCGACCTCTACAATCCCGCCGACATGCCGGACGTGTCGCGCATCGAGAAGATCGAGGAGCCGTTCATCCGCGCGACCATCATGACGCCGGACGAATATGTCGGCTCGCTGCTCCAGCTCTGTCAGGAGCGCCGCGGCATCCAGCAGGAGCTGACCTATGTCGGCACGCGCGCGATGCTGGTCTACAAACTGCCGCTCAACGAAGTGGTGTTCGATTTCTATGACCGTTTGAAATCCATCTCCCGCGGGTATGCGAGCTTTGACTACGCGCTCGATTCATACGTCGAGGGCGATTTGATCAAGATGGACATCCTCGTGAATTCGGAGCCGGTGGACGCCCTGTCCATGGTCGTGCACCGGTCACAGGCGGAGCGCCGCGGCCGCGGCATGTGCGAGCGCCTGAAGGAGCTTATCCCCCGCCAGATGTTCAAGATCGCCATTCAGGCCGCCATCGGCGCGAAGTTCATCGCGCGTGAGGACATCAGCGCGATGCGCAAGGACGTAACCGCGAAATGCTATGGCGGCGACGCGACGCGGAAACGCAAACTGCTGGAGAAGCAGAAAAAGGGTAAAGCCAAGATGCGTCAGTACGGCAACGTCGAAATCCCGCAGAGCGCGTTTATCGCGGCGCTCAAGATGGGGGATGATAAGTAGTCACAACTTTCTATAGTTGCGATTGCAATTTACTTTACCACAACCATAAAATCGTGCTTCTCTCTAACTATAAAAACCAAAAATTTAGTTAGAGAGATCCATGAAAAAATTTATTCTTTTGGCCGCATTGGTCAGCCTTTCCGCATGTTCGTCGATTGTAGAAGGCACATCACAAGAACTCGTCATCAATACAACTCCCGAAGGTGCAGACTGCGAGTTGCAACGTGAAGGTATGGTTATAGGCCGCGTTAGCCCGACCCCAGGCGGTGTAGTGGTTAAAAAGACGAAACACGACATCATCGTGGTTTGTAACAAAAAAGGATATGAGACCGCTAAATTTTTCAACAAATCAGACGTTGCAGGCGCAACAGTCGGCAATATCATTCTTGGCGGCGGTATAGGTTGGGCGATTGATTCCGCCAGTGGTGCCGATAACAAATACGCAACGCCGATGAATATTACGTTGAGCAAGAAGTAACGATGCCTTTCTAAGATCGTTACATATTATTAGACAAGATCGATAAGTTTTGAATCAGACCGCGTTTGCGGTCTGATTATTTTCACGCTCCGGAAAAATTTCGTCCGAAATATAATAAAGTTTGAATAGGCTACATTCCTTGCATGAACTTTCTTACCGCTTCGCCGTTGACGATGCGATGACGGCAGAGGAACGCATAGAGATTGCACGGGCGCACGCGAAGGCGGCGGGGCTGCGCTATGTTTATGATTCCGACCCCGGCTATGCGCGGCGCAAACGCGGCAAGGGCATGTCCTATATCCACCCCGATGGAAAGCCGCTGAAGGACAAGACCGTCATCCTCCGCATCAACGCGCTGGCCATTCCCCCCGCCTACAGCAACGTGTGGATATGCGTCCATGACAACGGGCATATACAAGCGACCGGGTTCGACGCGCGCGGGCGCAAGCAATACCGGTATCACCCCGAATGGCGCGCGGCGCGGGATGACAACAAATTCGGCAACATGCGCGTGTTCGGCGCGTGCCTCCCCTCCCTCCGCCGCAAGGTGCAGGCGGCGCTCAACCTCGACGGGCTGCCGAAGGACAAGGTGATCGCAGCCATCGTCCGCCTTCTCGACAAGACGGGCCTGCGCGTCGGCAGCGATGCGTATCTGGCGGAGAATGCGACGTGCGGCCTGACCACCATCTCCAAGAAGCATGTCGATTTGCACGGCAAGGAGATAGAGCTGGACTTCCCCGCCAAGGGCGGCAAGCGGTATCAGGGCAGCCTGACCGACCCGAAGGTCGCCAAGGTGATTTCACTGTGCGAGGACCTGCCCGGCTACCGCCTTTTCAAATGGGTGGATGAAGACGGGGAGACGCGCACCGTTTCCTCCTCCGACGTCAATGAATGGCTTCAGGACAAAACGGGGGCGGCGATTACGGCCAAGGATTTCCGCACGTGGACGGCCTGCGCCCTCTTCCTTGACGAGGCGATGGAAACCACGCGGTGCTGTGTCGATGCGAAGGAGCTGAAGCTCAAGCCCATTTTGAAAACCGTGTCGGAGCAGCTGGGCAACACGCCCGCGATCCTGCAGAAGAGCTATGTGCATCCCGAACTGATCGACCTGTACCGCACGGGGTGCATGCTGAACAGGGAATGGCAGCACGACGACAAGGACCATGTGCCCGCCGGATACCGCAAGACCGAAGCCCTGCTTTTACGCTGGCTTGAAAAAACATATCCCTGAAACCCGATACACAGGGATCAAAAGCGCCGCTTCATGCGTTCATGAGACATGAAACGGATGTCAAACCCATCCACAATAGATTTATCAGCGGCCGCGTCCTTTCGCGGCGGGGAGATTGTATGAAGGCCATCGTTATTATCGTATCCGTGCTGGTCGTCGGCGCGTTTTTGATGTGGGCGGGTACGCGCCTCACCTCCTCCAACGCGCCTGCCGCGCTGTCGCCCCAGCTTTCGGGCAATGAGGGCGGCGGACAGGAATCGGGCGCCGAAGATTCCCCCGCCGAACAGCAGACCCAGCGCCTCCAGCAGCAGCAGGAGATGACCGAGCAGCGCAGCGAGCTGATCCAGGAACAGCAGGCAACGCCGTACGAGATCGAGCGCCGCCGCCTCGAGGAGGAGCAGAAACTTCTTGAACAGCAGCGCCAGATCCTCGAAGAGCGCCAGCAGATACGCGAGATGCAGCAGGAGGCCATCCCCTCCATCCTTCCGGAATCACCGCCTTCTCCGGTTACGGATTTCAGCAGGTAGTCCCATGGAAACGCGCCGTGAAACCGTTCTTGGAAACGTAAAGGAAAGGGTCGCCGGCATTGCGGGCGATGTTGTCCAGCCCGCATCCCTGCCGCTTGAAACCGATCCGGAATATGATGAAATCGATGTGCCTTCGCCGCTTGCGGACAAGGCCGCAGAAGGCGGAGAAGACACTCCGGTTGAGATCACGAACAAGCACACGGCGCAGAACGACTGGTCCGGCGTGTCGTTCGGCGGGCGCGGCATCGTTATCGCCGTTGCCGCCTTTCTGGCGCTGTTTTTGCTGATCGTCTTCATCCCGAAATTCATCGGGATGCTCCAGGGGCCGGAGACGCTCGACAATCCTTACGGCGTGCTTGAAAAACGCGTGGATGACGCGTTTTCCAGCCAGTAACGGTTTTATATTTTTTCGTTGGAGCTGAAGAGGTTCATGCGTCCGCCGGGCAGCATATCAACGCGCCCGATAACGCGGTTGAACATCGGCAGGCTTTCAATCGGCGCTTCGGGGAGAGCCTGAATAACGTCCAGCGCCTCTTCGCTTGCGCCCTGATCCTCGCACCAGGAAACAAGCTCCGCCTTTGTCATCGGAAACGGCGCGCCGTCCACTAATTCAAGAAAATTGATCGCGCTCATGGCGTTATCCTCCTGCTAAAAAATCATGTTGTTCGGTTGTCTTTCCAACCGATGAAACGGACCGCGGTTCCGGCGCTTTTTCTTTTGCACTTTCAGGAACCACTCCCGCGGCGTTCCGTTGGCATGGCATGACCCACAGATCAGATCTTCCCAACATGATGCAGGATATTCCGACGCCGCCGCCTCGCCTGATGCACGACCGCCGGATCCTCAACACCAACGATACGCCCGAATGGGAATCACGCCGCGCCAGCAAGATGCGCGAGCGTTTTCCCGTCGCCTCGGGCGAATGCGTGCGCGGAGTCAATCTCGTCGCGCCCGTGCAGCCTTCCCTTCCCCGGACGTACCTGTAGTTCCCCCTCACACACAGCGTGCGGAGAAGTGAAAAAAACCGCCTCTGATGAAAATCAGAGGCGGTTTAATTTGGTCTTCAGAGACCGAAAAGGGTCCTAGAGGACAGCCGTTTTCAGGTCTTTGGAAACGCGGAATGCGACTTTTTTCTTCGCAGGAATCTTGATCGTCGCGCCCGTCGCAGGGTTACGGCCCGTGCGTGCGGATGTTTTCTTGACGAGCAGGATACCAAAGCCCGGGATACGGACTTTCGCGCCGCGCTTGATGTGCTTCGTGATATGGGCAATCAGGTCCGTCAGAACGGCTTCTGCCTGCTTTTTCGGCAGTTCGTGCAGTTGGGACAGGTCTGTCGCCAGTTGCTTCAGCGTTACAACGTCACCCGTTGCAGCGGAAACGAATTTGGCAGGTTTAGCAGCGGCTTTTGCCGGCGCTTTTTTAGCAGCAGCTTTCGCCGGTGCTTTTTTAGCAGCGGCTTTCGCCGGAGCTTTTTTGGCAGTGGCTTTAGAAGCCTTTGCCGGTTTTGCTTTTGCTTTTGCAGCAGCCATTGGTTTATCCCTTCATAGATGTTTCAAGGTAGAGTTATCTTATGACTCCTTTTTAAAAACGCAATCGGCAAAAATGCAAAAGCACAATAAATACAGGGAAAAGTGCATAACTTTTGCGCATATACCGCTAAAAACGGCTTTTGAATGCTGTGTTTTCAAGGCTTTTGTGCTAATTATCGGGGCATGAAAAACAAGATATCCGCCCTCCAGACCCCGTCCCCAAAGGCCAAAAGCGTCGCCGCCGAGCTTTTCACCGTGCGTGATTTCGTGCGCTACGGCGTTTCCCGATTCTCCGATTCGCAGCTTTTCTACGGGCACGGGACGGACAACGCCTATGACGAGGCGGTCTTTATCGTGCTTGAAGGGCTGCACCTTCCCATCGATGCGATCGAGCCGTGGTGGGACGCGCGCCTGACAGTTGAGGAGCGCGAAAAGCTTGCCGCCGTTATTGAGATGCGCGTTGAAACGCGCAAGCCCGCCTCCTACCTCTTGAACAAGGCGTATATACAGGGCATGCCTTTTTATATAGACGAGCGTGCGCTGATCCCCCGGTCCTTCATCGCCGAAATCCTCGCCAAGGAAGACGGGTTTTCGCAAATCCCCGATTACGATGCGGTTGAGAGCGCCGTGGATATCTGCACCGGTTCGGGCTGTCTTGCCATCATGGCCGCGCACCTGTTTCCGAATGCGGCCGTCGACGCGGTTGATTTGTCCGGAGACGCGCTGGAAGTCGCGAAGAAGAACGTGGCGGACTACGGGCTGGAAGACAAGCTCACTCTATATAAAGGCGACCTGTTCACGCCGCTGGCAGGTAAGACCTATGATTTCATCATCACCAATCCGCCATATGTCGATGCGGAAGGCATGGAACACCTGCCCCCCGAATATGAACACGAACCGGCGCTTGCCCTGGCGGCGGGAGATGACGGGCTGGCCATTGTGCACCGCCTGCTCAAGGAAGCACGCAAATACCTGAATGACGGCGGCGGCATATTGTGCGAGGTCGGACGCTGCGGCCCCGCGCTGGAGGCCGCCTATCCGGACATACCGTTCCTCTGGATCGACACCGAACATTCCAGCGGCGAAGTCTTCTGGCTTCGCAAGGACCAGCTTCCGGCGTAACGCCCCTTATTTTACGGCAAATACATACGCTTGTGCGGTGCGGCTAGAAAATTTTAACCATTCCGCCTTATGATGGAATGGTATTATTTTCAGGATTATTTCGTTGGACAATACCGTCGCCCTCAACAAACCAGCCGATATGCCGGAACACCACAACAACGGCGACGTCGCGCAGCTGCGTGACCAGCTTTCAACGCTGGAAACCTTTATCCGCCGCCGCTTCGATGAAATATCGATGGAAATCAACGCGACATCGCAACAGATCGACATGTCGGAAGACGGCATGGCAAAACGCTTCGGCGAGATCCTCGGCGTGATGAACGCCATTTCCTTTCAGGGCGATGGCACCACACCGGCCAACACGGGCGTGGAGCTGGAAGCAGTCATCACGGAGACGTCCAAAGCGGCCAATACCATTCTGGACTGCACCGACGCGATGAGCGCCCTTCTCTACCCGGAGGATGAGAGCGTCTGGGAGAATGCAGAAAGCCGCGAGCAGGCCCTGAACATCCTGCGCGACCGGATGCAGGACATCGTCCTCGCCTGTTCGTTTCAGGACATCGCGGGTCAGCGTATCCGCAAGACACTCGAAAACATCAACGAAATCGAAACCCGCATCAACGACGCCCTCGAGGGCATGGGTATCGGCGAGGAAACGCTCCGCACCGCCGCCGCCAGCGGTGAATCCGTTCAATCGGGCGCCAGCCAGGACGAGATCGACGCACTGTTCAGCAATTAACGTTTTGTTAACCCCTGCCCTTTACAGGCCGCATTTCCCCGCTTCATACGCCGCCTTCAAAAATCATTTCGAATTTTATGCAAACTTAAAAGCCTTTTTACCCGCCTCTTATAGATTGGGGGCAAGGGAGCAAGGCCATGAACGACAACAACATCCAAAAGAAACAAAAACCGGTAAGTGCAAGCGACAGCTTCTTCGGCATGGCGCTGGCTCAGGCTTTTATGGGTGTTGCGTTCGGCCCTTGCGCCGATGCTATGTGGGAAGCGGGTGAAATAGCCGACGCCGTGTACGAAGACCGCAAGGTCAAGAAAACGGCAAATGGCGGACAGTATCAGTTGGGTGTGAAGAACTGCCTGGCGGAGGCTTTCACCCGCACCACGGCACCGGCGGCGCCCAGCGTTGCCATGAATGCGGAGCGCCCGCTGTGGACGCCGGTCCTGAAGCCGTTCGCTCCCGCCATGGCCGCATAAAAGCAAAGCAAAAACAATTCCGTACCTTTGAACACGCCGCATTCGTGTGCTAGAGTATTTTCATGCTCTCCGACTTCAAATGCACATTGCTGAGGGAAAAATTCACCATGCGGGATCCGGCCGCATTGGAAGCCGAGCCTGTAACCGCCAGCAGCAACCGTATGGTTATAAATCTCGTCAGCCCGAACGGCAAAGATGCCGAAGATTACGTCATCCGCACCCAGAACATGCACTCCTGCGTCCGCATGGCCGCGGTCCTGACGCGGGAATATTCCGAGCGCGGTGCGATCATGAAACGCGTCATTCCCTTCCGCTGGCATCACCTCTGGTCCGATGTCATCAAAGGGTATGAGCGCGACTGGAACCCCGACATCTGGTGCGCCGTCTATTACAAAGGGCGCGTGATCTTCGAGGAAGGCAAACGCCACCACCTGCTCGACATCATCGAGAAATGCGATGCCGCCTATAAAGAAGACTATGACCGCTCCGTCATGTTCGCCGAGCAAGCTTTTATTCAGGTCGGCAAACCCGTGAAGATCGCGCATGAATCCAATTTCGCGATGATCATGGACATGGAAGGTGATGAGTCAAAGATCGGCATCATGCTCCGCAGCGCATCCAAGCGCATGACGTTCAGCTTCGTCGTCAAATCCCGCGACGGCGATCCCGAACCGCCGCCCGTCCCTACCGTCCTCACCGTCGCGGCGGCGCAGATGGAGGGCATCCAGCTCGCCTATATGGTCGGCACGGGCAAAAAGAAAATCCAGATGGAATTCATCGACAAATATTCCGA
The DNA here is from genome assembly GCA_003240795.1 of Micavibrio aeruginosavorus. Lineage (GTDB taxonomy): Bacteria > Pseudomonadota > Alphaproteobacteria > Micavibrionales > Micavibrionaceae > Micavibrio_A > Micavibrio_A aeruginosavorus_B. Next base: position 10,216 of record QFNK01000033.1, read on the forward strand.
CGAAGGCCGCAAGACTCGCCGCGGTGAAGAGCGTATTTTCAGCCTGACAAATGCGATCCAGTCGGTCGAGAAACGCTATGTCGTTACATACCGCCCCGAACGGCCTGATTTCCTGCGCCTTCTACACGAAGCCGAGGAACAAACGGAAAAGAATTTACGCGGCAAACGCAAACCCTACATCCCGCCAAAATCCTCAGAAGAGATCGTGGAGATCGAACAAGTCGAACGCGAAGCCCGCGAGCGTGAAAACGCACCGAGCGAACAGCCTTAGAACAAAGTCTGCTGCCCAACCTTCCACCACACGAGTATTCTGCATACAGCTATTATGGTGCTGTAAAACTTCGCTGCGGAGGCGTTCTTTCCCTAAAGATTTTAATATAAGCGAGTAGCGCAGCCCATCCGGCAGCCAGAAAACATAAGAGAGGCAGGATCGGTGAGAACAAAAGGACAATAAGGCTGTC
>QFNK01000034.1 GCA_003240795.1 Micavibrio aeruginosavorus
GCCTGTCGCCGGCTCGCATATTATGGGCAAAAGACTCTGCCAGCTCTTTGCCGACGACCTTTAAAAATCCATAGCCGTGCGGCTGAAAGAATATATGAACGCGCCCCGAAAATTCATGCAGCGCGCCCAAGGATGCGGCGATCTTGTCCGGATTGTGCGCAAAATCGTCGATGACGGTAATTCCGTTCGCATTGCCAACAACTTCCAAACGGCGGCGAATACCGGAAAAGCCGGACAGGAGCCTGACAGCGTCCGCCATCTCGACACCGGCCGCGCAAGCGGCGGTCAAAGCGGCCAGCGCGTTTGAAAGGTTGTGACGGCCGGGTACGTGCAGGCGCAGTTGATGTTCATGGCCGTTGTAATGGATCGTCGCGGAAACACCATCGGGATGCACAGCAATATCCGACGCCGTGACGTCGGCCTTTCGTCCCTTCATGGAATATGTGAGCGCGCCTTTGGCATATTCGCCCGCCGCTTCCAGCACGGCATCCTCGTCCGCATTCAGAACCACGCGCTTGGCATGGGACAAAAACCCAGCGAACATCGGCACCAATTCGGACATGGGTTGATGGTCGAGCGTAATGTTGTGAAGAACCGCAATGTCGGGGCGGTATGTCGCCACGGCTTCGGCGCCGTCGCTTTCATCCACCTCGCTGACGAAGATTTCGCCCTGTCCGACGAACGCGGTGGCATAGGGGTTTTCATATATGTAGTTGCGGAAGATTCCGCCGTTCATGACGGTCGGGTCAAGCCCTGCTTCTTTCAGGATATAGCCCGTCATGCCCGTGGTGGTGGTCTTGCCGCTTGTCCCTGCAATGGCGATGCGCTTACCGCCTTCGTTGAACAGGCGTACCAGCATCTCGACACGGGTGATAATTTTGATGCCTTTGGCTTTTGCGGCGGCGATATCGGGAACGGTATCTTCGACCGCTTTGGAAATCACGACTTCGTCCAGTGCGGACGAAATGCCGGAGCCGTCCTGCGGATGAAGCTTTATACCCTGTGCGCTGATCCAGGCGAATTTTTCCGGTGTACGCCCCTGATCATAAGACCGGTCGGAGCCGGAAACGTCATGCCCCATGCCTTTTAAAATGACGGCAAGCGGCAACATGCCGCTGCCGCCTATACCGCATATGAAATAATGCCTGGGAGTGAATGCCACGGTTTACTGATTGCCGCCGAACACGGTCGGGTTCATGGCGCGGGTCAGGCTTTCGCTGTTTCCACCGCGCGGAACCTGCGGCGTTATCGGTGCTGGAGACCATGCGCCGTTCGGGTTCGACAGATGTCCGCCCTGCGCACCCGTTGCGCCGGTAGATGCCGGCGGCATTGAGGTTATGTCGGGAGAGCCCATCGGTGCGCGGGAGAAAGGATTGTTTCCTTCCATGCCCATACCCGTACGGTTGATCTCGCGTTTCTGATAAACACTGTCATTTTCTATACGCAGTGTGCCAGGGGTGTAATCCTCGATCTTCTGGTCATAGGGGTTTGGATAGGACAGATCATGATATTCGGGCAGGCCATAGCCAGGCGCAGGGCCGGAGAAGTCCACCGTGAATTTTTCCGGGTATTCGTACAGGCCATTCGAGAAATGGTCATACGTCACGCCGGGGACCACGCCATTCGCCACGTTCGCGGCGGACCATCCGTTGAGTTCACGCGGGATGACAAAAGATTTATGACGGTTTCCGGCACCGTAGCAGTCAACCTTCATGTCATGTTCAGAGCGCATGATGCTCAAGGTCTCGCCGTTCTTGATCTTGTATTTCACGCCGTTGTCGATCGTGCATTCCGCCTCGTCAACGCCCGTGGCGATGAAGGTAATGTCCTGCGTCTGCCCTTTTATAAGGGTTCCGCATCCGGCAAGAAGCAGCAAAGGAAGAATGAGAGTTTTTTTAAAGGACATTGGACAGCCCGAAATGCAAGGAAGGAGTTTTTAGAATCAAATACATATCAAAAGTACCTGAAAGCCCCTTCCTTGACAATTCCTGAGATTCCGTCAATTCGGCGGCTATGCGGCCGCCTTGTCCTTGGCACCCGGCGGCTGGATGGCGAAATCCAGATGATCGCCCTTCATGGACACGGATACGTTTGCACCGTCCTCAACTTTTCCTTCGAGGATAAGTTCGGCGAGGCGGTTTTGCAGTTCCGTCTGTATCACGCGTTTCAGGGGCCGGGCGCCGTAGGCAGGGTCGTAGCCTTTGTTGGCGATCCACTGCTTGGCGGAAGGCTCGACCGTCAGGCCGACCTGACGCGCGGCCAGAAGTTTGTAGAGATAGCCAAGCTGGATATCGACAATACCCGTCATCTGGTCACGGCCAAGGCGGCGGAACAGAAGGATTTCATCGAGGCGGTTCAGGAATTCCGGACGGAAGGCCGCGCGAACGGCATCCATGACCCTTTCCCGGGCCTGCTCCACGTCCGCGCCGTCTTCCAGACTGACCAGATGCTCAGCGCCGAGGTTTGAGGTCATGATCAGCACAGTATTCGTGAAATCAACGGTACGCCCCTGACCATCGGTCAGGCGGCCATCGTCCAAGACTTGAAGCAGGATATTGAAGACATCCGGGTGCGCCTTTTCAACCTCGTCGAACAGCACAACCTGATACGGGCGGCGACGTACGGCTTCTGTCAGCGCGCCGCCTTCCTCATAGCCGACATAGCCCGGAGGGGCGCCGATCAGACGGGCAACCGAATGTTTTTCCATATATTCTGACATGTCCATCCGGACCATGGCCGTGTCGTCATCAAACAGAAATTCGGCCAGGGCCTTGGTCAGCTCCGTTTTCCCGACCCCGGTTGTACCCAGGAACAGGAAAGAGCCGATCGGACGGTTCGGGGATTGAAGCCCTGCGCGGGCGCGGCGTACGGCGTTGGCGACGGATTTGACCGCCGCGTCCTGACCCACGACACGTTCTTTCAGCTTGTCTTCCATGCCGAGCAGCTTGGCGCGTTCGCCCTCCAGCATCTTATCGACCGGAATACCGGTCCATTTGGAGACAACCGCCGCGATATCGCTATCGGTCACTTCCTCGTTGATCATACCGGCATTGCCAAGCTTGGCAGCTTCGGCGAGCCTTTGCTCCAGTTCAGGAATTTTCGCATATTTCAGCTCGCTGGCCTTGCCCCAGTCGGAATTACGTTCGGCCTGCTCCAGCTCGATGCGGGCGCGGTCGAGCTCTTCCGTGACTTTCTGGGACGCGTTCAGCTTTTCCTTCTCCGCCATCCACTGGCCGGTCAGGTCGGCGGAGCGTTTTTCGAGCTGGGACAGCTCCTCATCCAGACGTACGAGGCGGTCTCTGGAACCGGCGTCCTTTTCCTTGGACAGGGCTTCGCGCTCGATTTTCAGCTGTACGATACGGCGGTCCAGCTCGTCGATGGCTTCCGGTTTGGAATCCACCTGCATCCGCAAGCGTGAGGACGCTTCGTCCACAAGGTCAATCGCCTTGTCAGGCAGGAAGCGGTCGGTGATGTAGCGGTTCGACAAAGTCGCAGCGGAGACGATAGCAGAATCAAGGATACGTACACCGTGGTGGGCCTCGTACTTCTCCTTTAGACCGCGGAGGATGGAGATTGTGTCCTCCACAGTGGGTTCGGACACGAAAACAGGCTGGAATCGGCGTGCAAGGGCGGCGTCTTTTTCAATGTGCTTTCTGTACTCGTCCAGCGTTGTAGCGCCGACCATATGCAGTTCGCCGCGCGCGAGGGCGGGTTTCAGCATATTTGACGCATCCATGGCGCCGTCAGCCTTGCCCGCACCGACCAGCGTGTGCAGCTCATCCAGAAACAGGATGATTTCCCCCGTGGCATTCTTGATTTCGTCCAGAACGGCCTTCAGGCGCTCTTCAAACTCCCCGCGAAACTTGGCGCCGGCAACCATGGAGCCGAGATCCAGCGACATCAGGCGTTTGCCCTTCAGCGATTCCGGCACGTCGCCTTTAACGATACGCAAGGCAAGGCCTTCAATAATGGCGGTTTTTCCAACGCCCGGCTCCCCGATCAGGACAGGGTTGTTCTTTGTCCGGCGGGAGAGAATCTGTATCGTACGGCGGATTTCCTCGTCACGGCTGATAATCGGATCAAGCTTCCCATCGCGGGCGTCCTTGGTCAGGTCACGGGCATATTTTGCCAGCGCCTCGAAATTGTCCTCCGCCGTGGCAGAGTCCGCCGTACGTCCCTTGCGCATGGCATTGATAGCCTCGTTCACCGCCTGCGGCGTGATGCGGGATTCAGCGATAATGCCGCCCATTTCAGACGCGGGACGCGACATTGTCATGGATTGGAAAATACGCTCGACAGTGACGTACTTGTCTCCCGCTTTTTCAGCTAAAGACAATGCGTTATCAAGCGTTTTTGAGAGATCGGTTGAGATGCGAAGGCCGCCCGCGCCAGCGCCGCTGACCTGCGGCAGTTTGGCCAGGGACGTTTCAATAGCCTTTTTCATGCGTGCGGCATCGCCACCGGATGACTGGATCAGGCGCTCGGTGAGGCCGTCTTCATCCTCCAACATCACTTTCAAGAGATGTTCCGGCTCCAGCGACTGGTGGTTGTTGCGCATCGCAAGCGTCTGCGCCTTTTGAAGTACGGCTTTCGATTTTTCGGTAAAACGGTCAAATTCCATGAGATCCTCGTATGAAGCAATCTAGTGTTACAGGGTTGCCCGCCTTCATCAAGCACGGGCATTTAGGGACGACGGATTATTCGCCGCTCCTTTACACATTATCTAACATTCAGGCTGTCACGCTCAAGAGTTATCGGGAAAAATATGAAAGACCGCGCGCATTAAAAAAGCGGACGATATGCCCGCTTTTTATTGATAAACAATGCTTTAGATAAAGACGTTAAACCTAAACGCTCTCGAGCTCATCCTGATTGGCGTAGGAGGGCGTACGGACTTCCGCGCCTTCCTCCACTTTAACTTCACCGCCCAAGATGCTGGAAGGCAAGGACAAATCGTCACCGTCCGTAGCAGATTCTCCGCCGTCTGCAGAGACGTACGCATTGGCAGGACGCGGTGCATGCTGGAACTCATCAGCCCAGGTATTGATGATGCGCTGATAATGCTCGGCATGTTGCAGGTAGCTTTCGGCGAGAATGGAGTCACCTATCGATGATGCATCCTTTGCCAAAGCGAGGTATTTCTCACAAACCTGGTGCGCGGTGCCACGAATACGTACATCCGGGCCGTTGCTGTCAAAAATCTGGTTACGATTGTGTGTTGGACGACGCTGGCCGTTATGCCCGCCTTGTCCGCCTTGCCCGTGGCCGCGGTTGCGGGATCGTCTGCCTGAAGCTCCATGTCTCATCGTTATTCTTCCCTAACGTCTTTGAATCTGGTTCATTTTTTCTTTTTATCAACAGAATCATACACAGGTACAACCATACCTGATTTGCGTACAGGTTGTATAGCGAAAGTGAATCTATCTTAAAAAGACTGTCTTTCTTACCGGCTCCCCGGCTCATCGACCGACAGCGCTGTCATGAGCAAGCAGACCTTAGCAAGCGGTTTCGATTCGGATCAACGGGGGCAGCAAAGTTATTTTCACTTTTCCCCATGGGTGATTTCCACCACCCGGATCACGCCGCCAAGGTCCCTATGTGAGTCGCGTACGCACATATTAGAGTCGTCCACGAGTCGTGCAAGCTCTTTTTCCTGCCCGATGCCGATTTCGAAGAGTGCAGTACCGCCACAGGCCAGATGTTTTTTCAAATCACCCAGAATTATTTTATACGCGTCAAAGCCATCTATGCCCCCTGTCAGGGCGATCATCGGGTCAAAATCCCGCACATCTGGCGCGAGACCGGCGATATCCGATTCCGGAATATAAGGCGGATTCGAGGTAATAAGATCAAAGGATTCGGCGCCCTTTATGCCTTCCCACCATGATCCCAGCCGGAATTCCATACGATCCGCCACACCGTGGCGCACGGCATTTGCCCTGGCAACCTCCAGCGCGCCGGGGTTGATATCTACAGCCACGGCGGCCGCCATGGGCAATCCGGATAAAAGGGCGATTGGAATGCAGCCTGTACCGGTTCCCAGGTCAAGGATGCGTATCGGACGATCGCCCAACGCGCATGCCAGCTTCAGGGCCGCCTCGACCAGTGTTTCCGTGTCCGCACGGGGGTCCAGAGTATCCGGCGTGACCTTGAAAAGCAGACTCCAGAATTCACGCTCCCCCGCGATGCGGGAAACAGGCTCCCCTCTCAACCGACGAGAGAGCATTTCTTCTATCTTTTCAATGAGTTCCGCCGAAAGGGGTTCAGGGCCCCGCATAATCAGGTCAGTGTCGGAAAAATTACCCCCCTGCCGCATCAAAATACGGGCATCGAGCGCGGGCGTTTCAGCCCCCGATTCCTCCAGCGCCTTTCTGATACGGCGCATCATCTGATCTAGAGTTTCCATGCGGTCTTTTAACACGGGAAGCGGAATTGACGAGCGAAGATATATTTTTCGTAATCTTAATACCCTTTTCTTCCATGCCCCACGCTCTATCCATCGGCGACCATAATCCGCTCTAGGATAAAATTCACAGACATTCATAATTTACAATTAATCTTGTATTGAGCTCGCCATCTTGACATAACTAAAGCCCGATCCTACAAAGCGTGATGAGTGATGATGTTGTAGATCTTGGCAGTTTTATTCTTCAGGACGAGCCGCCCCTCGCCCCGCATTTGCGCGAGGAGCCCGTGTCCTTCACAAGCCGGGACGGCGCAACGATCACGGGCTTCATAAATTATCCTGCGAACGCGCCCGTGACCCAAAAGGCGTTGTTCCTCCATGAGATAGAAGGACGCGCGGACGGCGGCACCATGCGCGTTCTGGCACGGCGTTATGCGGATATGGGGATTGCGACCCTCCGCATCGATTTCAGCGGCCATGGCGACCGCAAAGCCGAATGGGAGAATTACTCCCCCCAATCCATGTTTACAGACGCGGTGTCGTCCCTTGACTGGATGGACCAGAAATGGCCGGAGGTTGAAAAATCGATCCTGTGCGGATTTTCGACGGGTGGAGCGATATCCCTGATGCTTCGCGCAGCCGACGAACGTGTGTCAAAATGCTGCCTGCTTTATCCTGTTCTGTCGTTCCGGGAAAACTTCCTGGCGGCGGCCTATGCCGACCGGCTGCTTGTTCCCATAAATGACTGGGACACCCTTACGCCGTGGCGCGCGGATACTTTCACGCGCGAGAAGATCGAGTCCTCCCTCAACGACCACGCACCGTTTTCCCTGCTGATTCATACTTACGGGGCGGATTTCATCAAGGGATGCAAGCAAATCATCGATAGCGGGCGGGACATTCCGGCCCTCCTCAACGCAAGCCGCGCACCCGTAACGGTTATTCAGGGCACGCATGATTTCTGCGTTCCATGGGTGCTGGCAGACATGCTTGGAGAATACGGGCGCCGCCATGATATCCCCCTGAAAGTCATTACCATGGAGGGGATGGATCATTTCGTGCCGACCGAATGGAAACCGTCCGTCATAAAGCAATTCAAAAAAGCGGCGATGGCGGAAGGAAATAATTTTGATTCACGCCCCGTGACAATCAACGTTAAGAAAGAAGCAACCAACCTTTCGCCGCCCGAGCCCCAGCCCTGATATTAAAAAGGACGCCATCATGAATTCCATCGCCAAAATCGCCTGCGCGGATGAAAAGGTTCTTGTCGTGACAAGGCCGCACTGGATTTATCTGGTCGAGGGGCTACTCTGGTTTGGAGCGCTCGCCCTGCTCGGCTTTGTCGTCGATTATTACCAGTTTCAATTCATGCAGGCGCGCGGGATCGATTTCGATTTAAGCTTCTGGAAGTTCCGCCTGACCGAAGACACGATGGTTGCGCCGTGGCTGTTCGCCGGACTGGGGTTCATGATTTTCTGGCCATTGTTCAGCACCTATGTGGCGACCGTCGTCGGCCTCACAAGCCAGCGCATCATCATCAAGCGCGGCCTGGTCTTCGTCGAGGTCGAACAGGTGGAGATGGAGAATATCGATGCGGAGACCGTGCATCACGGCATGCTCGGATGGATGTTCGGCTATGGCCGCGTTTATCTGGATTGCCGCTTCGTTGGTGATGTATGGCTGCCTGCTATCCGCCAGCCTTACAAGCTTTTGAAAACGATGCAGGTCGCGAAGAAAAAACATCCCGATGTGAAAGTCGGTCAGGCGGAGATGGAGGACAACATCACCCGTCTGCAAAAGCTGGAAAAGGAAAACGCCTTCCTAAAAAACTGGGCGAGCGCCAGCAAGAAACCGGCGAAAAACCGGTAGCGCTTACACGTCGAGGTTTGCGAGCTGTTCGGCCTGCGCCTCTGTGATGAGCGTGTCGATGACTTCGCCCAGCCCTGTTCCCACCAGAATTTCTTCGAGGTTGTAGAGCGTCAGTCCGATGCGGTGATCGGTCAGGCGCGACTGCGGGAAGTTGTAGGTGCGGATGCGTTCGGAGCGGTCGCCGGAGCCGATCTGGCCCTTACGGTCAGCGGCGCGCGCGGCATCCAATTTCTGGCGCTCCATATCATAAAGCTTCGTTTTCAGAAGCTTCATGGCTTTCGCCTTGTTCTTGTGCTGGGATTTTTCATCCTGAATGGCGACGAAGATACCGGACGGCAAGTGCGTGATGCGGACGGCGGAGTCAGTCGTGTTGACGGACTGACCACCCGGACCGCCGGAGCGGTACACGTCGATGCGGAGGTCCTTGTCTTCCAAAACGATGTCCACGTCCTCGGCTTCCGGCAGAACGGCGACGGTGGCGGCGGAGGTGTGGATACGTCCCTGCGTTTCGGTTTTCGGTACGCGCTGGACGCGGTGGCCGCCGGATTCATATTTCAGCTTCGCAAACACGTTGCTGCCCGAGACGGTCATGATGACTTCTTTGTAACCGCCGACATCGTTTTCGGACATGTCCATGATTTCCACGCGCCAGCCCTGAAGCGCGGCGTAGTTCTTATACATGGTGAAAAGGTCGGAGGCGAACAAGGCGGCCTCGTCCCCGCCGGTACCGGCGCGGATCTCCATGATGGCGTTTTTGGTATCGGCCTCGTCGCGCGGAAGGAGCGCGATCTTGATTTTGTCTTCGAGCTGCGGAATTTTCTCGGTCAGCTCGTCCAGCTCCATCTGCGCCATTTCGCCCATGTCGGGGTCGGCCAGCATTTCCCTGGCATCCGCGATGCCCTCGACGGCTTTTTTGTATTCGTTATACAGGTCGACGACCTCGCCCAGCTCGGCATATTCCTTGGAGAGCTTCACGAATGCTTCGCCGGACAAGCCGCCCTGGCTCATCTGTTCACCGACATCCTTGTGACGCGCCGCGATCGGCGCCAGTTTTTCGAGGTAATCCATGGAGATGGGTTTTAGAGGAAGAACGGCGGCATGACAAGAAATGTCTGTATTGCCCCCTTATCGTTGCAAGGAAGGCCCGTCTTGAGTATGAAGCCTTTCCATCTTCCTTATAAAGGAGCCGGGTAATGTAAAAATTCCGCTCCATGCCCCGGGCGTTTCCACTCCGCTTTTACGCATCATGTCTTCGACATGTGTTACGCAATTGAACATAGCTACGCTGTAAAAGGAATATTTCTTCTTGCGGGCATAGGCGAGCATGTCATCATGCTGCGCTTGTGTAACGCCAAGCGAAAGTGTTTTTGTCGGGTTTTCTATTAAGGGTTTATCCCTTTCCATGCAGGCGCTGACCCCTAGGCCGAGCACCGAACCGTATAGCGCACCTGCGTAGGCGCCCGCCAGCAATGAAACTGGAGAAGTTCCACCAGACGACGCTGTTAAAGCCGCTGCGCCTCCTGAATAGAGCGCAATGCCGGCAATCGGCAAAGCCAGGCAGCTTTTGGTAAAAATTCTGGAAAGACGGTCTTTCGATGTAAGAGCGCCTATCATCCCGTAATCGAAATAACGCTTTTGGCCTTCCCCGTTTTCAAGGCTGAAACCGATATGGCCGACTTTTGGAATGCCAACAGATAGAGGCTCATCGCAGCGAACATAAAGATGCAATGCACAGTCCTTTACAGGACTTGCTTTATCTGACCGGGATACGCGCGAAATCATGGGTGATTTTTATCACAAATAATACATTATGTAAATAATTAATTATTCCGCCGCGATTTTCTGGGCGGTTTCGATTTCGGCGGCTTTTTCCTCGATCATCGCGACGATGTGGTCGACGATGGACAAGTCGCCGTTGTTGAACCGGTGGGCCTTTTCGCCGCCAATATAGACCTGATGGTTGTTCTGGCCGCCGCCGGTCAGGCCGATGTCGGTCATCAGCGCCTCACCCGGGCCGTTGACGACGCAGCCAATGATGGAGACGGTCATGGGGGTCGTGATGTGGGCGATGCGCTCTTCCAGCTCGGCGACCGTGTCGATCACCTTGAACTGCTGGCGGGCGCAGGACGGGCAGGACACGACGTTCACGCCGCGGTGACGCAGGCCGAGGGATTTGAGGATGTCGAAGCCGACCTTTACCTCCTCCACCGGATCGGCGGACAGGGACACGCGGATGGTATCGCCGATCCCCGCCCAGAGCAGGTTGCCCATGCCGATTGCGGACTTGATGGTGCCGGAGCGCAGGCCGCCCGCCTCCGTAATGCCCAGATGGATCGGGTAGTCGCAGGCGTCGGCCAATTGTTGGTAGGCGGCAACCGCCATGAACACGTCGGA
>QFNK01000035.1 GCA_003240795.1 Micavibrio aeruginosavorus
GAGATCGGCGGCATGGACGCGGCGCTGGATTACGCGGCGGAGATTGTCGGTGTGAAGGAGCGCGGCGCCCTCAAAGTCATCGAACTTCCCGAGCCGTTATCGCCATGGCAGCAGATCATGCAGTTGATGGGGCACTCCAGCGCGGTGAAGATATTTGGCGGCCGCCAGGTTTCGCCAAGCGTGAAGGAGATTTTGCCGCTTTTGCATCAGGCACAGGCGATGCAGCGTATGGGCAAGGTGCAGGCGTATGATCCTGCGCTCAAAGGCGTAACGCCTTGACACTACTCCCAGGAAGTGGATGAGTTGTCCTGTTTTTTCAGGACAGGATAGATGCGCCCCGCAAAATCGGTGTAGTTCATGATGACCTGATCCGGGCTGCCGCCTTTTTCCAAAATGGCGATTGCACCCTTGATACCGTAGGAAAACGGAATAACCTTTGCCGGAAGAATATCATTCGCGGCCCAAGCGGCCAGTGCATCCTTGTGACGGTCGCCGATATACCAGATGACATCGTCGTTCGTAACATCGCGACCTATACCGCGCAAGGCGCGCAGGATGGGTTCCGGATGCGGTTTTGACCGTTCGATGTCCTCGCGGAAAATCTGCACCTTGAAATATTTGCTCAAGTCGAACTTCACGAGAATGTCGTGGCCGTAGCCTTTTCCAAGGCCGTTGCTGACGATGCCAAGCGGAATGTTTTCTTCGTGGAACAGTTTTAAAAGTGTGTAAATGCCGGGGCAGGGCTGGACGATCTGATCCACCTCCTTGCGGCGCATGGAGTGGAGTGCGCGGTGGACAAGCAGACGCGGCCTGTCCTTTATTTCCTCGATAAATTCGGGGTGCGGTTTTTTGCGGTATGCCCATGCGCTGACCTTGAACATCGCGTCGTCGATATGTTCCAGCATGCCGAGTATGCGCGGATTGATGTGACGCACGGTCGTTCCATCCATGTCGAAGAGAACGATCGTTGGTTTTTCAATCGTCATGCGCCTAGCCTATCAGGGAGGATACGGTTTTTACGATGTCGCGCGCGGTCAGTCCGGCCTGTTCATATTGTTTGTCCGGTGTGTCGTGGTCCTGATAGATATCCGGCAGATGCATGGTGCGGACTTTGAGTTTGCCGCCGTCCAGCAATCCATCACGGGCGAGGAATTCGAGCACGTAGGAGCCGAAGCCGCCAATGGAGCCTTCCTCGATCACGATCAGGTTGCCGTGGTTTCTGGCAAGGTCGCGGATCATCGCTTCGTCCAGAGGTTTGGCGAAACGCGCGTCGGCAACGGTGGCGGATATGTTTTTCTGTGCCAGAAGATCGGCGGCGAGCAGGCATTCTTTCAGGCGCGTGCCGAAGGACAGGATTGCGGTATCGGTTCCTTCGCGCAGGATGCGGCCTTTGCCGATGGTCAGAATCTCTCCCGTTTCCGGCATGTCGATGCCCATGCCTTCGCCGCGCGGATAGCGCAAGGCGATGGGGCCGTCATTGTAGGCGGCGGCTGTGGCGACCATATGGACGAGTTCGGCTTCATCGCCTGCGGCCATCAAAACCATGTTCGGCAGGCAGCCGAGATAGGCGGTGTCGAACGCGCCCGCATGCGTCGCGCCGTCCGCGCCGACGAGGCCCGCGCGGTCCATCATGAAGCGAACCGGCAGGTTCTGCAGCGCGACATCGTGCACGACCTGATCATAGGCGCGTTGCAAAAAGGTCGAGTAAATCGCGACGAAAGGTTTGTAGCCTTCGCAGGCCATGCCTGCGGCAAATGTCACGGCGTGCTGCTCAGCGATGCCGACGTCGAAGGTGCGGTCCGGAAAGTCATAGCCGAACAGGTCAAGGCCTGTGCCCGAAGGCATGGCGGCGTTGATGGCGACAATCTTGTCGTCCTTCTTCGCTTCCTTGATAAGACTTTGTGCGAACACTTTTGTATAAGCGGGGGCGTTGGATTTCGCCTTGTACTGGCTGCCCGTGACGACATCGAATTTCGTGACGCCATGCATCTTGTCGGCGGAGCTTTCGGCGGGGGCGTACCCTTTGCCCTTTTTCGTGATCGCGTGGATCAGGACAGGCGCGTCGGGATGATTGTCGCGGATATTTTTCAGGACGGGGAGAAGCTGATCCAGGTCATGGCCGTCGACGGGGCCGATATAGTAAAAGCCCATTTCCTCAAACATCGTGCCGCCGCCCAGAGCAGCGCGGGCGGTTTCTTCCGCACGTTTCGCCGCGTTCTTGATCGGCGGCGGGAGCAGGGAGGCAAGTTTTTTCGCGGCATCGCGCGCACCAAGATACGGCTTGCTCGACACCAGTCCCGTCAGGTATTTGCTCATCGCGCCGACGGGCGGGGCGATCGACATGTTGTTGTCATTCAGGATGACGATCATTTTGCTTTTCAGCGTGCCGGCGTTGTTCATCGCCTCATACGCCATACCGGCGGACATGGACCCATCGCCAATCACGGCGATTACATGGTTGTTGCCACCCGAAAGGTCGCGCGCGGCGGCCATGCCGAGGCCCGCGGAGATGGAGGTGGAGGAGTGCGCGGCGCCGAACGGGTCGTATTCGCTTTCGCTGCGTTTTGTGAAACCGGACAGGCCGCCACCCATGCGAAGAGTGCGGATACGGTCCCGGCGTCCGGTCAGTATTTTGTGGGGGTAGGCCTGATGCCCGACATCCCAGATGATCCGGTCGTCAGGTGTATTGAAAACGGCGTGCAGGGCGACAGTCAGTTCGATTACGCCAAGACCCGCACCCAGATGCCCGCCCGTGACGGATACGGCATCAATTGTTTCGAGGCGGAGTTCGGCGGCAACCTGTTTCAGCTGATCCGTATCAAGCGTGTGAAGATCCGCCGGACTGTTTATACGGTCCAGAAGGGGCGTGCGGGATGCGGCGTCCGCCGCATTTCTTGCGCTTTTTTCCGAGGCGTTCTGCATAATGCCTGTTTAAACAATATGGCGCTGATTTGCCATAGGATTTAGATTATTTTTTGGGGAAGCAATGGGCGAAGGTGTCCGGCACCTTGCAGGGGATGACCTCTATGCGGTCCCAGACCTTGCCGGAGACATAGGGTTCACGTTTTAACCATTCGTCCAAATCTTCCCGCGTGTCGAAATTCATGACCATGACGGAGCCGTTCATTTTTCCGGCGTCATCCATCATGGCTGCGCCGATCAGCTGGTTGCCGCTGGCAACGCTGTCCGCGCAGACCTTCAGGTGCGCGTCGCGCGCTGCCATCCGGCGCTCCAGCGCGCCTTCATCCGTTCCGTCATGTCCGATAACGATAAACTGGGGCATGGTTATGTCCGGCGTTCGAGCACGTATTTCGCGAGCTCTTTCAGCATGTCGGCGCGGCCTTCAAAAACATTGAGGTGGCGGCAGGCTTGCGCGACCAGCATTTCGGCGCGGCTCTTGGCCTGATCTTTTCCCATCGTGGAGACGAATGTGGATTTGCCGGCTTTCTCGTCCTGGTTCGCGGGTTTTCCCGTAACGTTGGATGTCTGCTCGACGTCCATGATGTCGTCCGTTACCTGAAAGGCGAGGCCGAGGTCGTAGGCATAGTTGCAGAGCGCTTTCTTGTGCGGTTCGTCCGCCTTGCCAAGGATTGCGCCGGCTTCGCAGGCGTAGGCCATCAGCTTGCCGGTTTTCATGCGCTGCATGCGGGAAATCGTGCCGAGGTCGAATTCCTGGTCTTCACCGATCAGGTCTAGCATCTGGCCGCCGACCATGCCCTGCGGGCCTGCGGCTTCGGCCATTTTACGGACCAGTTCGACGCGGACATTCGGGTCGGGGTGCGTTTCGCGGTCGGCCATAACCTCGAACGCCATGGTGAGGAGCGCGTCGCCCGCGAGGATTGCTGTGGCATCGTCATAACGGACGTGAACGGTCGGAACGCCGCGGCGCAGATCCGAGTTGTCCATGGCGGGAAGATCGTCGTGGATAAGGGAGTAGCAGTGAAGCAGTTCCAGCGCGGCGGCGGCGCGGCGGGCGCGGGCGGGGTCGACATTGAACAGTTTTGCGGACTGCATGACCATAAAGGCGCGCAGGCGTTTACCGCCGCTCAGCGTGCCGTGGCGCATGGCTTCATACAAACGTGCTTCCGCCATATCCGTTTGCGGCAGCAGGCGGGAAATCGTCTTGTTTACCGCGACAACGCATTCCTGCAGGGCGTCTTGGAGCGTCTCCGACGCTTCTCTTGGGGATGGGGCCATGGTCGTCTCTCTTTCGGTGTTTATTCTTTGATATCAAATGATTCTGTGCGAGGGGCGCCGTCGGCGGACAGGGTGATTTTCTCTATCTTCAGGCGGGCTTCGGTCAGTTTTTTCTCGCAGTGCTGTTTCAGGAGTATGCCGCGCTCGTACGCGCCGATCGACTCCTCCAGCGGGGCGCGGCCCGATTCTAGCGATTTCACGATGGTTTCCAGTTCCTCGAGTGCATTCTCAAAGCTAAGTTTATCAATGGCTTGCGTGTGTTCTGCGGCCATAATCCATCCTGTCAATTGCCGTGATTTTCGGGTGCGCGCAGTCTAATCCAGATACGACAAATGTGCAAGGCAGCCACCGTTTATTTACGTAACTAATCATGTGAAACCAAAGTTACACTATAAGCATTGGGTATCAATACAGGAGGAACCGTTATGACGACCAACCGTATCGAACAGAATGAAAAGCTTTTCGCGCTCGACCTTTACCGCTGGCGCCTGAACAAGGCGCATGAGGAAAAACGCACGGAAGATGTAAACCGCGAGCTTATTCGCCGCCAGCACAACTAAGTTATACTAGTCAGCCGCAAGGGCGGCGAGGTGAGCGGAAACGGAGGCCTTTAAAGCCTCCAGATCATAGCCGCCTTCAAGAATGGACGCGACCCGCCCCTGGGCGGTCTGATCCGCTATGGCGCAAAGCTGCTCCGTCACCCACCCGAAATCTTCCGTTTCCAGATTGATCTGCGCCAGCGGGTCATCCTTGTGCGCGTCGAAACCCGAGGATAGCAACAAGAGGTCAGGCGCAAATCGTGTCAAAGCGGGAAAAACCTTTTTCTCATAAATGGTTCTGAAGGTTTCCGAACCTGATGCGGGAGGCAGGGTGAAGTTCATGACACATTCTTCGTTGTCTTCTTCCAGCCCTGTCATCGGCCATAAGGGATATTGATGTGTGGAGATGAACAGGATGCTGCCGTCATGGCGGCGGGTCATCACATCCGTGCCGTTGCCGTGGTGCACGTCGAAATCGACAATCGCGATTTTCCGGAAGCCGTGTATTTCCTGTGCATAGCGTGCCCCGATAAAAACGTTGTTAAACAGGCAGAATCCCATTGATTTCGACGGTTCCGCATGGTGGCCCGGCGGGCGCACAGCACAAAAGGCACGCTGCGTTTTGCCGTTCGCGATGTCGTCGATGGCTGAGCAGAGCGTACCGGCGGCCTCCAGCGCCGCATGCCACGAGCCTGGCGAGACGATGGTGTCTGCATCGAACATGGCGTTGCCGCGATCCGGCATATTTTCCATCACATGCTCGAAATAGCTGTAGGGGTGTGCGCGGAGAATATCGTCTTCGGTTGCGCTCCGTATCTCGCCGCGCGGGAGTGCGTCGAACGGCGCGGATTCCATCACCTCCAAAACGGCGCGCAGCCTGTCTGCGTTCTCCGGATGGTCCAGACCGGTATCATGTTTCAGGCCGCTGTGATTTGCGTAAAGGGTCGTTTTCATCGTGTCACAGTGCCATGGAACGCGAATTGAAAAAAGTGCATCCTTTGCGGGGTTCCGGCGTGACGGCGCTTTGGCGGCATGGTAAAAATCCGCCATGGCTCTTGGTCTTCATTCTACGATTTATTCCCTGCATATGCGGCTCGCCTTACGCTGGTGCCCCAAATGGCGCGGGGCGTTTGTCGATCCGGCGGGGGGGTATTACGAGCGTCTGGGCAAAGGTTTTCAGCCTGTGCTTACAGGGCAGCGCCGCCTCGTGACCCAGTGCAGGCAGCTTTCGATTTATTCTCATTACGCGCTTAAAAACAGTAAAATCAAATCTTTGTCTGCTGATC
Organism: Micavibrio aeruginosavorus; assembly: GCA_003240795.1. Classification (GTDB taxonomy): domain Bacteria; phylum Pseudomonadota; class Alphaproteobacteria; order Micavibrionales; family Micavibrionaceae; genus Micavibrio_A; species Micavibrio_A aeruginosavorus_B. The sequence goes on from QFNK01000035.1 coordinate 6,023, forward strand.
TTCAATCTGAATTTGACTATATTGTGAGCCGCTATCATGACCCGGAAACAGGGCTGTGGCATTTCTCGCTGGACGATAACGGACGGGTGCTGGACCGCACGTGCGATCTTTACGCGCTCAGCTTTGTGATTTTTTCCTTCTCCCATTATTATCGCGCGACGCTGGATGACCGCGCACGTGTCCGCGCTCTCGAGGTGCTCACGCTGATCGACCGTGACTTCCGTCTCGAGACAGGGTTAGCAGAAGCATTGGGGCCGGACGGAAAGCCGCTTGCGAAAATGCGCCGTCAGAATCCGCATATGCATCTGCTGGAGGCCTGTCTGTTCGCCTATGAGACATGGCGTGACGATGTGTTCCTTGCCATGGCGGACGAGATGGTCGCGCTGTTCTGCGGATCATTCTTTGACGAAGGGCGCTGTGCGCTGGTGGAGTTTTTTGACGATGCGTTGAACCCGCATCCGGAAAAGGGCGCACATGTAGAACCGGGCCATTATTTCGAATGGATATGGCTTTTGAAAATGCACGGCGGGATGACAGGAGCAACGGACAGGCATGACGCCGTCTGCTTGAAACTGCTCGACTGGGCGAACCGGCACGGGTGGGATTCCGATTTCGGCGGGATCTATGACACGCTGACGCCGGATGGTGCGGTGATCGCGGACACAAAGAGGATCTGGCCGTTTTGCGAGGCGCTCAAAGCCAACGCATTGATGCTGACGGCCGTGCCGGATCGTCAGGCGCTCAAGGACCGTGTGGCGGAAATGGTCGCCGTCTTTGATGAAAAATACATGGATGAGCGCGGGTTCTGGACGGAATGGCTGAACCGCGACCTCACGCCGGCGGTTGATTACATGCCCGGCACAACGCCGTATCATGTGTATTTCGGGATCGAGGAAACCATGGATATCCTCAACGGGCGCGGCGGCGGAAAATCATGGCGCGCGCCGCTCACCGCGGCGCTATACAGCGCGCGGCGGTTTGTTTCCGGCGCGGTACGGAGCCTTAAAGGGATCTGATAATCAGGGATTTATGCGGTTGTAGGCGAGCTGGGTTTCGTCCAGCTGGAATCCGACGACCACATTGTATGTCTTACCGGACGCGGCGTCGGGGAAAGGCATATTCTGGAAGATTGTTTCCGTGTGCGTGTTCGCGTTTTCCTTGCGTCCATACGACATCGGCGCCGCAAAAATCTCCTTAGAAAGAACGATGCCGGTGTTGTCGGTTACCGCCACGAAGTAAGGGTAGGCGAAGTTCGGCTGGTCATTTGATTTGATGCGCGCCTTTGGCCCTGTCTTGCCGGACAGGTCGATGTCTATCTGCATCACCAGCGCGCCGTTTTCCACGCGGCAGGTATTGCGGACGTTTGTTATCTCAACCTCGGATGCGATGTTCGACGGGTCGTTGCTGCCCGATGTGTGGAAATCCACAAGTCGGGTAAGGTCGGGGCGGGCGCTGACCTGCGGGCAGGTGCCGTCATAGACGGGCAGGCGTTTTTTCTGTTCCTTCACGGGGTCGGGCGGCGGGGTGAGGACGCCGCCTATTGATTCGGACAGGTTCGCGTATCCTTTTGAAAAATCATCCTGAAGCCCCGCGAATGTCGAGCATCCGGCGAGCATGAAAAGCGCGGTCAGGGAAAGGGCGAAACGGAAAAGCCTCATGCGCAAAGGATAGGGTACGGATCGGGGCGTGACAAGGGCGGCGAACCATCCGGCCATGATTTTTACCAAGGAAAGGAATGGATTTCGCGCGGCTGCTTCGCTATATAAAACCCTATGGAAAAACGTGCCCTGACCATTCTTCTTTCTGCGCCGCGCGGCTTTTGCGCCGGTGTCGACCGCGCCATCCAGATCGTCGAGAAGGCGATCGAGAAATACGGCGCGCCGGTTTATGTGCGCCATGAAATTGTCCATAACAAATTCGTCGTCGATTCCCTTCGCGCAAAGGGCGCGGTGTTTGTCGAGGAATTGTCCGAAATTCCCGATGACGGCCGTCCGGTTATTTTCTCCGCCCACGGCGTCGCCAAGGCGGTGCCGAGTGAAGCCAAAACACGCGAGATGTTTTACATCGATGCGACTTGCCCCCTTGTGAGCAAGGTTCACAAGGAAGCGGAAAAGCATCACGAACTTGGCCGCCAGGTGATCCTGATCGGTCATGCGGGTCATCCGGAAGTCATCGGCACGATGGGGCAGTTGCCGGAAGGCGCCGTCGTTCTGGTGGAGACAGCCGGCGACGTTGCCGCCCTGAGTCTGGCGGATGAAAGCAATCTGGCGTTTTGCACGCAGACGACATTGTCGGTGGATGACACGGCGGACGTGGTCGCGGCGCTCAAGACGAAATTTCCTGCGATCATCGGACCGGGCAAGGAAGATATTTGCTATGCCACCACCAACCGTCAGGCGGCGGTAAAGGTGATTGCGCCGCGCTGTGATGCGCTAATGGTGATCGGCGCGCCGAACTCCTCAAACTCCAACCGTCTCGTTGAGGTGGGCGTGGCCTATGGGTGCGACAAGGCGATCCTCGTCCAGCGCGCGGCGGAAATCGACTGGAAATGGTTCGAGAATATCCATACGCTCGGCCTGACCGCGGGTGCCAGTGCGCCGGACGTCCTGATCGAAGAGGTCATCGCGGCGGCACGGGAGCGGTTCGATGTGACAGTCGAGGAAATCGCGATCACGGAAGAAAACGTCGTGTTCAATATTCCGCGCATCCTGCGCGACGCCGAAGACCGCGCAGCCTAAAACCCTTGAATAGGTTTGATTTTTTCCGCACCCGCGATTGAAGCGGCGGGGCTTTGCGTGTTATCAAATTTCTATGGCCGTTTATACCCAAGTACCGCAAGAGGCGTTGACCGCGTTCCTGTCGTCCTATGACATCGGGACGCTTGTCTCGTATGAGGGCATTTCTCAAGGGGTGAGCAATACCAACTATTTCGTCGATACGGACATGGGGCGTTATGTCCTGACGCTGTTCGAGCCGCACCGCGTGCGCGACGAGGATATTTCCTTTTTCATGGATTACGCCATTGTGCTTGAAAAGGCGGGTGTGCCGTGTCCTGAAACGCTTACGCGCAAAGATGGCAGCGTGTGTGCGAAATTGTGCGGCCGTCCCGCCGCTATATTTTCGTTTTTGAACGGCTCGGGCGGGCATGTTTCGATGCTGACGCCTGCGCTTTGTGAAAAGGCGGGTGCGACGCTGGCGAAGATGCACCGCGCGGCGGAGCGTTTCGGGCGCACGGCGCCGAACCATTTCGGCCCCACACGCTGGCAGGAGTGGCTGAACAGCATAGGCGCGAAAATGGATGTCATTGCGCCGGGTCTTTATGATTTGACCAGTGCGGAATTCGAGAGCGCCGGAAAGGCCATGGCCTTCGACCTTCCGCGCGGTGCGATCCATGCGGATTATTTTCCGGACAATGTTTTCTTTGAAGACGGCGATGTCAGCGGTGTGATCGATTTTCATTTCGTCTGCACCGATCTTTATGCCTATGACCTTGCCATTGCGATCAACGCTTGGTCGTTTGACGAGAAGAATGAAATGCGCCGTGACCGTATGGACGCGATGATGCGCGGGTACGAAAGTGTTCGTCCCCTGACGGATCCTGAAAAGGGCGCGTTTCCCGCTCTGCTACGCGCGGCGGCGTTGCGGTTCCTGTTGTCGCGGGTCGAGGAAAAACTGAACTGGAAAGAGGGGGATTTCATGACGCCGCATGACCCCATGGTGTTTGAAAAACGCCTTCGTTATTTCCAGACCTTTGCGGAGGCCGCATGAGTTTGCCGGTGGTCGAGATATTCACGGACGGTGCATGCTCCGGCAATCCGGGGCCGGGCGGATGGGGCGTTTTGCTCCGCGCGGGCGCGCATGAGAAGGAATTGTCGGGCGGAGAGCATGACACGACCAACAACCGCATGGAAATGATGGCGGTGATTCAGGGGCTGGCCGCTCTCAAGAAACCGAGCCGCGTGACCCTTTACACCGACAGCCAGTATGTCCAGAAGGGCGTCACCGAATGGATGAAGGGCTGGAAGGCCAAAGGATGGCCCGAGCGGATCAAGAATCAGGACCTCTGGCTGCGAATCGATGCGGAAATGACGCGCCATGATGTGAAACTTGTCTGGGTTCGCGGCCATAACGGACATGCGGAAAACGAACGTGTGGATAAGCTGGCAGTCGCCGCGATTCCAAAGCGTTAGCAACAGTTGCCCACAGCTTGCCAACAGGCGGTGCACGGGTTCGTCTGGAACCTTTAAGATTCCTTTAATGTTTGCGACCG
>QFNK01000036.1 GCA_003240795.1 Micavibrio aeruginosavorus
CATGCTGGAAAGCCTGTCGCCCAAGAACGTCCTGAGCCGCGGCTTTGCCATAGTCCGCGCGCCTGACGGCTCGGTCCTGTCCGATGCGGAGGCAGCCGCCAAGCATCAGGAAATGCTTATAGAGTTCCGCGGCGAACAGCGCGTCCCGGTGCGTAAAGCCTGATTTTTCCTTGCCTTTTCGTGCTATACTGGCCATTAGGTAGGTGTTATGCGCACGGATTTGAAACAATTGATGGATGCTTTGGGGGTCGGGTATATCCTGACGCCTTACGCGACCTGTCCGTGGTCGGCCTATGACGGCGAAAAAGGCATCACCGCCAGCGCCGAAGTCCGCATGAACAACGACGGAACAGAAGTCGAGGCAGAACTCCAGTTCATGTACGACGCCCCCGTTGACGGCAAGTTTATGGAGCAGATGATATGGATCTGTTTCAAACCCATCGTCGCCGGACAGTGGTCGCCCGTTGCTCTCAGAATAAAAGGCAAGGACGAAACCGGTTCCGTCTATGACTGGGAAAAGAAATCCTGCAATCTGTTCCTTGCCTGCGTGTCCGATCTGAAAATGGACATCGTTCCAGACTTTGACGTGCTGCTCGACCGTGAAATGGGCGGCGGCGAACGCTGGCAGGACGCCCGTCAGGGCGGCGGCAGCAAGTCGCCAAAGATAAAACCGCAGGCCCTCCTCGGCATGAAGAACGGCCGCGGTTTCTAGCTGATTTTTTCTAAAATAAGAGTATGATGGTATTCAACGCGGGTCCCCTCCGCGTTTATTTTTGCAAGTCCCCCCCTGTGTAAATCTTTGTTAGCACATCCCGCTTTATACTCGTAACACAACCCCTCTTACCTCTGGCAATAACTATGAAAAATCTTAAAATCAGGAATAAAATTTTAATTCCAATGGTGGCGCTTATCCTCGCCGTCATAGGCAGTAGCCTTTTTCTTATGCGCGAAATGGATCAGATCAATGGCAAATCAAGCGATATAGCGGACAACTGGTTGCCGAGCGTTAAAACGGTCATGAGCATACAACTGGATTATAGCGGCATACGCCGGGCCCAGTTAAATCTTAGCATGGCAAGAACACAGGAAAAAAAGGCTCTCTTCGAAAAGCGCCTTGATGATTCAACAGCATCGATAGAATCGAATATGGCCGCCTATTTAAAGCTCTCCTCTTCGCCGGAAGAAGATGCGTTGCTAAACGAATTTAAGGAGAGCTTCGAACGATACAGAAAAGCGACGCAGAGTATGTATTCCTACGTAAACCTAGAGCAATACGAAGATGCCGCCGCTTTATTGGCAGATTCGACAAAGACATACGATGAAGGAAATGAAATTCTTTCGAAATTGGCCGATTTAAACACAGAAGGCGCGAACAAAGCCAGTGATGAAGCGGACAAGCTTTTTGCTGTTGCCCAGATGGTCTCGATCGCGATTATTGTAGGCATCATAGTATTTAGCGCAGTTATTGTGATCGTTCTGGTTCGCTCCATAGCGTCGCCGATCGTGGCAATTACCGCCTACATGGAATATCTCGCAGGCGGCAAGCTGGACAAAGATGTACCTTCCCGCGATCAACAGGACGAAGTCGGCGATATGGCACGTTCGGTTCAGGTCTTCAAGGACAACATGGTACGTGCCAAGGAGCTTGAGGCGGCGGAAGTGGAAGAACGCAAGATCAAGGAACGCAAGCAGATCAACACGGATGCAGCCGTGAAGAGGTTCGAAGCGTCCATGGCGGACATCGTGAAGTTTGTGGCCAGCGCGTCGGCGGAGCTTCAGGCATCCGCGCAGTCCTTGTCGCATAACGCCGAGTCCACGTCGGAGAAATCAAACTCCGTCGCGGCGGCATCTCAACAGGCGGCGGCAAACGTGCAGACGGTTGCCAGCGCAACGGAGGAGCTGTCCTCCTCCATCAACGAAATCTCCTCGCAGGTATCCCGCTCTTCGCAGGTTACAGGCAAGGCGGTTTCCGACGCACAGCAGGCAGGCAGAAGCGTGTCCGAGCTGGTAAACGCAGCTCAGCGTATCGGCGATGTCACGAAGATCATTTCCGACATTGCGGACCAGACGAACCTGCTGGCCCTGAACGCCACGATCGAAGCGGCCCGCGCCGGTGAAGCCGGCAAAGGCTTCGCGGTTGTTGCGGCGGAAGTCAAAAACCTCGCCAACGAATCTGCGAAAGCGACGGAAGAAATCTCCAGCCAGATCCAGCAGATTCAGGAGATCAGCCAGACAACAGCGCAGGCGATCGAGATGATCTGCAAGATCATCAGCGAAGTCGACCAGATATCCGGCTCCATCTCCTCCGCGATTCAGGAACAGACCTCCGCCACGCAGGAAATCTCCCGCAACATCGGCGAGGCTTACACCGGAACGTCCGAAGTCAATCAGAACATCATCGTTGTCAGCGAAGCGGCCGGCAACACGGGCGCGGCGGCAAGCCAGGTTCTGAGCGCGGCGGACGAACTGTCACGCCAATCAACGATCCTGAAGGAAGAATTCGATACCTTCCTGCACAACCTGCAGGCTGCGTAACGAAACCCATTCAACAAAAAACCCGGCTCGAAGCCGGGTTTTTTAATGCCTGTATGTCTAACCGCGCAAACTCTGCGTAACGACGATGCCGTAATCACCGGCAATCTTCGCAAGGCCGCCATGGATAGGATCGCCTGCTGCTTTATAAATCCAGTCGGATCCGACACGCTCGAGGAAACCGATCAGGATGCCCGTACCGCTGCCCATATCGCCGTCAAGCTCGAAACGGAAAGTCTCCAGCGTCGTTTCATTGTTAACGATGCGGAAATAGACGTTTTTCACCTGCGTGAAATTGTTGCTGTTCATGTCCAGATCGTAAATGGACAGAACGAACGCGACGCGCACGATTTCAAACGGCAGCGCCATCAGGTCTATGATGATCTTTTCATCGTCCCCGTCGCCGGCACCGGTGCGGGAGTCGCCGAGGTGGCGCACCGCACCTTCGCGGGCCATAAGGTTGTTGTAGAAAACGAAGTCCTCGTCTTCCCGCGTCTTGTCGTTTTTATCGAGCAGGAAGAGGCTCGCATCCACATCGACAGGATCGCCTTCGATACGCTTCAGGTCCCAGCCCACGCCGACTGTGATTTCGCGGATCGTCGGGTCGATACGGGTGACGTTGATCTCCTCCCCCTTTTTGACGCGGACGAGGTTGTGCTGCTCCATTTGCGGCGCGATCTCCGGCAGGTCGTCATCATCGGCATTGTCGTCATATGGGTTGAATGTATCGTTCATGATCCTGTCTTACCTGTTTGTTGCAGTATATCGCATTAATCCGGTTTCTTGCCATCTTCCCACGGAAGGCCGTAACCGAAGGCCCTGTCCATTTCCAGGTGTCCCGGGAAATATTCCAGAAGGCTGGTCATTTTGATCCCGCCGCGCACATTGTCCAGACTGGCAACGGCGCATACCGACATTTTCGCCTTGCGCGTTCCAAGCCGCACGATCATGGGCTGTTCCCCCGGAACGCGCACCTGTATCTGGGGCTTGACGCTCGCCCAGTCGCGCGCGCCTTCATAAATATAGGTGTAGATCAGAATTTGCTCGATATCGTCCCAATGCCCGCCATTCACGATAATCATCTCGTCGGGGCCCTTCCGGTCGCCCGTGCGTTCGTCATGGGACAGCCTGATATACGGCTCATCCTCAAGTGCGCCATGCACATCGCCGAAAGCCTGCAACCCGCCGCGCGCGCCGTTTTTCAGCTTGTAAAGACACCCCAGATCCAGATCGACCCCGACCTGCAGGATTTGCGTCTTGAAAAACCTTTTAAAGATGTTGGTTTCTTCTTTGACGCGGATATTGTCCCATGCCACGGCTATTTGAAAGTTGCCAAGCCCCCCCTCCGGCGGGTTTACGACCGCGACTTCGCCCGGATTGCTCAAAAAGGAACCCGAACCGCCTGTATGGTCGAAATCGATATAACCGGCCGCGCCCAGACCGCCGTGGCTGGACCGCTCAACGCGGTCGCGGTCGGCGCTGTTGATCGCATTCTGCGAGCCATTCTGCGTGTAGCCGGACATGAAAACCTTTCTTTTGCTTTTGCTGCCGCCTATGCTAAATCACTTCCTCAGCAAAATCCAAGGATCAAAAGGCAGATTATGGCTTCCTATCAATATGTTTACGTGATGAAAGACCTCAAAAAGACGTTTTCGAATGGCAAGACCATTCTGAACGGCATCACGTTGAGCTTCTTCCCCGGCGCGAAAATCGGCGTTCTGGGTCCGAACGGCGCCGGTAAATCCACGCTTTTGAAGATCATGGCGGGCGTGGACAAGGATTTCACGGGCGAAGCATGGGCCGCAGACACCGCCCGCATCGGCTATCTGGAACAGGAACCGCAGCTCGACCCGACCAAAACCGTTTTTGAAAACGTGATGGAAGCCCTGCGCGATAAAAAGGCCAAGGTTGACCGTTATAACGAAGTCGCCGGCCTGATGGCCGATCCGGATGCGGATTTCGACGCGCTGACCGACGAAATGGGCCGCCTTCAGGATGAAATCGATGCCGAAAACCTCTGGGAACTCGACCGCACGGTCGAAATGGCGATGGATGCCCTGCGCTGCCCGCCGGGTGAATGGCCTGTCACGCAGCTGTCGGGCGGTGAAAAACGCCGCGTCGCGCTTACCCGCCTCCTTCTGGAAAGCCCTGACCTGCTGCTCCTTGATGAGCCGACCAACCACTTGGACGCAGAATCCGTCGCATGGCTGCAACGCTTCCTGTCCGATTACAAAGGCACCGTCGTCATGGTCACCCACGACCGTTACTTCCTCGACAATGTCACGGGCTGGATTCTCGAAGTCGCAAACGGCCGCGGCCTTCCATACGAAGGCAACTACTCCGCCTACCTCGACAAGAAACGCAAACGTCTGGAGCAGGAAGCGAAAGACGAAGCCAACCTTGCCAAGGCGGTTGCCAAGGAACTGGAATGGATGCAGCAAACGCCCGAAGGCCGCCGCAAAAAATCCAAGGCCCGCGTTGCTGCTTACGAAGAACTCGCCGCGCAAGCCGAGGGCCAGACACAGCGATCCACGCAGATCGTTATCCCTGTTCCGCCGCGCCTCGGCCAGAACGTTATCGATGTCCAGAACGTCAAGAAGGCCTATGGCGACAAGCTTCTGATCGACGGCCTGTCCTTTAAACTGCCGCCGGGCGGCATCGTCGGCATCATCGGCCCGAACGGCGCCGGTAAATCCACCCTCTTCCGCATGATCACGGGACAGGAACAACCGGACGAAGGCACGTTCACCGTGTCCGATTCTGTCAAGCTCGGCTATGTCGATCAGAGCCGCGACTCCCTCGACCCGAACAAAACGGTCTGGGAGGAAATCTCCGACGGCCTCGACATCCTCAAGCTCGGCAAGATCGAAGTGATGAGCCGCGCCTACGTCGCCTCCTTCAACTTCCGCGGCACGGATCAGCAAAAGAAAATCGGCATGCTGTCGGGTGGTGAGCGCAACCGCGTCCACCTTGCGAAGATGCTCAAATCCGGCGCGAACGTCCTTCTCCTCGACGAACCGACCAACGATCTCGACACCGAAACGCTCGGCGCGCTCGAAGAAGCGCTGGAGCAATTCGCTGGCTGCGTCGTCGTGATTTCCCACGACCGTGCCTTCCTCGACCGTCTGGCCACGCACATCCTTGCCTATGAGGGCGATTCCCATGTCGAATGGTTCGAAGGCAACTACGAGGATTACGAGAAGGACTACAAACGCCGCTTCGGTGAAAACGCGTCCCCGCACCGTATCAAGTACAAGCCGCTGAAAGTCGCCTAATACTGCTCGTAACAATAAGCGCCGATATAGGCGGGGAATAAAAGCCCCGCCAGCAGATTAACAAGCGTACCGCTGGGCTTTCCGTCTATATGGCCGGTGCAGCTGTTCAGCTCGGCATTCGGATTGCTGGCCAGCGTTTTGTATTGCGCCGAACAGCACTGCGCGCCTGCAGCCTCGCACGCTTTTTTGCAGTCCCCGAGACTTGATTTATCAAGCGCAACGGTCGTACCGCCGCTGTATCCGCTGAACACGAACGCCTCGCATTTTATTTTTTTGGTCGTGCTGCTGCTGGCAAATTTATCATCGACGTATTTGCGCGTTGCGGCGTCGCTATCCAGTAACGGAGCGCCAATCCCCCGCACCCTGTTTCCGCCCATCTCCACATTGGAGAGCAGCGTGATTTTGGAAGGGTCGGTCATTCCCTGCACGTAATCCGCCTTGACCGTCGGCATGCTGCCCGTCCCGCCGGAACCGATCGAAAGACTTTTAGAGGCGGCGTTGAAGTGCAGCTGCTCCGCCCCCTGACTGTCCGTGACACTCAGGTTTTTGGCGATCGTCGCCGTTCCCGTGTCCCCGTCCTTTAAATTCCACAGCCCGCCCGAGGCCGCCATCGCTTCCGCAAAATTATACGTCACGATGATGTCGTCTGCGCCTGTCGCCTTTAAAACATACTCCCCGCTTCCATGCGGCCGGCATCCGGACTGAAACACCTTGTCCGGCCCCGCGGAAATGATCGCGATAACCAGATTGCTGGGTACGGCATCCCCTTTCAGGCGTTTGTTCTGGACACAGGCCGGATGGTTATACTGGCTTCCATGATCCCACGCGCAATAACCGTACGACGTTCCCCATGGGTCCTGCAGCGAAGCTCCCACCGTCGCGGGAAGAAGCCCGCCGTTCGTCGGAAAGGGCAAGCCGCCCGCATCGCGCCATTCAACCGGCTCTATAACACCGTCATTATCGCAGTCTCCCGTATCCCGCGCCGATTTTACAAGGATCAGTTTCCCCGCCGCCGCCATGTTGTTCTGCGCGGTCGTGTGCTTCGTTACCTTGGCCATTGTCGTAATCGGCCCCTGCAGCATGTTCATGCCGATGGAGCCGAGCAGTGCGATAACACCGATGGACAGATAGATGCTGAGCAGGACGCTGCCACGGGAAAACGAATATCGGGACATGGAAAACTGGAAATGGGATGTGCCAGACGCAATTATACAACCCATGGTATAAATTCAAATATGCTCATACCCGAATATGGCGAACACAGCCACGCCCGTTATTCGTAAAATCAGCTTTACCGAATATTACCCTTTACGGGCGATGATAGGGCGAAATTCGCAAACCCCGAACGCCGTATGATATTATTTAAGCACGATAAAAAGGTAATTTTGGACTATACTGTCCATAGGGGATGCGCTCAGGGGGCCTATGCTTAACAAGCCGTTGAATATAAACGCGAAAAGCGCGATCAAATATGCCGTACTACCCGGTATTTTGCCGCGCCTTCGCGATTTCGCGACGAGCGGCTTCGGCTTTCTGGCATTTTTGTTTGCCAACGTGTTTGGCGGCGTCCGCATTCTGCCGCCGGGTCACCGGTTCCTGAAACAGGAAAATATGGGCAAATTCGGTGTCATCGCCGTTATCCGCGAGGCCGCCGACCATATTCAGCTAAACCGGAAAAACATCGACAAGATTGTGATCTTCGGCATCCTGCTGTCCGCCGTAATCCTGCTCGCGCTTCAGTTTTTGCTTCTGGTACTGGCCCTGATGACCGGCCGCGCATTCGCCGAAACGCAAGGCGCCGCGTTCGACAGCATTTTTGTTACGAAATACCCCACCAGCGATATCGCCTTCCTCCTGCTGGATTACATTTTCGGCATTCCCGCAGCCGGCGCGACCGGGATGGGGCCGAACCTCGGCTTCTTCGGCTCCGCTGCCATTCCGGCGGGATCGACCCCCTTCCACAACGGCCTTCACGAATTGTTCCTGTTCTACAACATGGCCATTCTCGTCGTCGCAGTCCTGATCTTCCTCTATTACGTTTTTGTCGTCGTTGTCGAAACCGCACAAACCGGGGTTCCGTTCGGTCAGCGCTTTGCAAAAATCTACGCGCCGATCCGCCTCGTCATCGCGCTCGGACTTCTGGTACCGCTTAATTACGGCTTTAACGGCGCGCAGTATTTAACACTCGTCGCCGCAAAAATGGGATCGAGTTTTGCCACCAACGGATGGATCACCTACAACAGAAGCCTGAACAACCCGACAGGCATTGAAAATGAATCGCTGGTCGCCTTACCGCGCTCTCCATCCATTCGCAAAATCGTGGAATTCTCCAGCGTCTATCACGCCTGCCGCGACATCTATGGGCAATTTGTCTACAAAAAAGAAGGCGCGAACAGCGGCCCTACTGTTTGTATAAAACCTTACGTTATCGTAAACGGCAATGCGCAGGAATTTGTACAGTCCAGTTGCGCGGGAGAAACAAGCAGTTCCGGTTCAAGCCGTTATACATACCAGCAAGCGAAGAAAGACTTTGGGACGACCGAAATAGAAGTCGTTCTCGGTGAACTGGATAAAGAAAAACATGGGAGTTATGCAGGAGGCGTTTACCCTTATTGCGGGAAAATGACCATTTCTCTGACCCACAACAATCCAAGCATCTTCGACAATAATGCCTCTGCACAAGGGGGCGCAGGTCCTGTAGATGTTATTGATTACGGTCAAGCAAATGACATTGGCGGGAACATTCTTGACACTATAAGCAAACCGAACGCTGGCGGACAGGATAAAGCCCCAATAGGCATCAACGCTGTAGAAAATATATACTATGGTACAGTTCAGGAATTGCTCGGCCAGAATAGCATGCGTGCCTCTGTCTTCAATGCCTTCGGAGAACGTATGGCACGCAAAAGCCTTTCCAAAAATTTCCCCTGTCACCGTTCCGGCGAATTACAGGATGGGGGTTCGTGTCAAAGCGGCGACCTTCCGAAACAATCGGTTTTCGTTGAGCCCATCAAGCGGGTGGACGAAAATACACGATCCCTGGTCAAGATCGCATATGACACATATCGCAAAAACCTGAACCTGAAGCTGTCAGAAGATCTGGAGAGACGCGGATGGGGCGGTGCCGGCATCTGGTATAACAACATCGCTGATTTAAACGGCGCATTCACAGGCGCAGTTTACGCAACGCCTTCCGTGCGCCAGTTTCCGAGCGTCATGGAATTTGTTAAAAAAGAACGCCAGATACAGGACAAAGCTTCTTCCGCCTGCGAAATGTTCGAACCGCATATCAGCGCGAACAAGGCAATCGTGCTCAAGAATACAAAAGAAGATACCATTGCGCGCCTTCTCAACGAAACATACAGATACTTCAACTCCTGCACACCGCGTGAAAATGCGACCGGCGGACAGCGTGCGCAGGAAGGCGGCGGCACTGTTACTGAAGAAACAAAATCTCAGGGCGCGAACGTCATCATTATCGTCATCAAGGAAATCTTCGGCCTCAACGGTCTTTTCGATCTGCGCGCGACATCAAAGCTTCAGGAAGAAACTGGCATGCCGCTGATACATCCGCTGGCCCAGCTATCCACAATCGGTAAAAGCCTTGTTGAAAACGCCATCCGAAGCATGGCCATGGCCATCGGCGCCGCGTTCGGCAGCGGCATGGCATCTGCTCTCGACATCGGGATCGGCCCGGCGCTAGGCATGCTTAGCTCCATGTTCGTCAGTATCGCGACCATTGGGCTGACGGCAGGATTCATCCTTTTCTACATTTTGCCGTTCCTGCCGTTCCTCTATTTCTTCTTTGCCGTCGCGTCATGGGTAAAGTCCATATTCGAGGCAATGGTCGGCGTTCCCCTGTGGGCGCTCGCGCACATACGCATTGACGGTGAGGGCATCCCAGGACGCGCGGCGACCGGCGGATACTTCCTGCTTTTTGAAATCTTCCTGCGCCCCATCACCATCGTCTTTGGCTTGATCGCTGGTATTGCGGTTTTCGGCGCATCTGCAGCCGTCCTGAATTCTGTATTCGACATCGTCGTTGCCAACGTAACGGGCGTTCCTGCGGACGCGACCGGAGACACGACCATAGGAAGCATCGAAAGCTTCCGCCGCGGCGTGATCGATCAGTTCTTCTACACGATCATGTACACGATCCTTGTATACATGATGGCAACGGCGTCGTTCAAAATGATTGACGCCGTTCCGGCAAACATCATGCGCTGGATCGGTTCGGGCGTGTCCAAGTTCAACGACAACGCGGAAGACCCGACAGGCGGCCTGACACAATATGCAGCTCTGGGCGGCGCCCAGATCAGCGGGCAGGTCATGGGCGGTCTGAGTCAGGGCGCGAGCGGACTTGGTGCCGCATTGGGCAGCGTCGGCAAAGTGGCATCTAAGTAGGATCGCAAGGC
>QFNK01000037.1 GCA_003240795.1 Micavibrio aeruginosavorus
TGGTTGGAAAGATCGCCATTCGGAATTGTCACCAAAGTGCGGTCGTTCGTACGCAGGCGCGTGGAACGCATGCCGATATCCTCTACCGTGCCCGCAACGCCGCCGATTTTGCAGTAATCGCCGATATGGACGGGCTGGTCGATCACGATGGCGAGGGAGCCGATGAAGTTCTCAAGCGTCTTCTGCGCACCAAGGGCAAGGGCGATACCGCCGATACCGAGGGCGGCGAGCCCCGCCGTGACATCGACGCCCATATTATCGAGGATGATGAACAGGACAAGAACGCCGAACGCGATCTTGATCAAGCGGCGGAAGAAATACAGGATGGAGGAAAAGCCGTAGAAACGCGCTGTGCTGCCAATCCTGCGCTGCGCGGTCTCCGTAAACACATCGATGAGCCGCCACAGGAAGATGGCAATCGCCAGCCATGCGACGATGACGTTCAGCTGCGTCACGTGATGGCGCACGAGAACGGAGATATCGAGGAAGAACGCGGACAGACCGAAGATCCACACCGCCGAATAAAGGCTGAGCGGCAGGCGCAGCGTGTCGAGGATATGAACGCCGGAAACATTGCATCGTTTCTTCCAGACTTTCTTGATAAGGGCCAGAAGACCCGTCATCAGGAACCAGGCCATTGAATAAGATATGACCAGAAGGAACGCGACCGCGATCCAGTGTCCGGCCGGGGCGCCGCCCCATTTATGCTGGAGGAGATAATCAGGAAGAATGCTGTTGATCACCGGATCCGTCTTTGCGGAAACGGTAAGAAGGGATGGGATCTGGTCCAACGTCGCTTTGGATATCAGCCATATCTGGTTGCCGTCCTTGTTCGTGACGCGCTCTCCCAGAATATCTATCGTGCCCGTAGCGGTCTGTATGCCGCCGATGATGTCGGTCATGTCCGTTTCAGGATCGTCCCCGTCCATTTCACCTTCCCGCGCGCTGCTGAGCATCGCGGAAGGGGAGAGCCACCCGCCGCGGTCGAGAAGCGTTTGCAGGTCCTGCGCCAGCTTCGGCCCCTTTATGCTCTTCTGGCGGTCAGAGATAGCGCCCATGTCCAGATACTGGGCGGCCTTTTCAAAATTCTCGTTGCCGATGGCGTTGAGGAACCCTTCGACAAGACCGCGCGGTGAACTGCGCCCGATGGAATCGATGGGCGGCGGCGCCGGCTCTGCAGCGGTCTCTTCCGCCGTGGCGGCTCCCGTAGCGACGGCGGCGGTTGCATATGCCTGCAGTGGCTGAAAAAGGGCGCAAAGAACGGTCAGAACAAGAAAAAGCCGAGTCATGGTGTTTGCCTTCGAAATTATGGTATGCGCCATAAATAACGTATCCGGGGCAAAATTCCAGCCCTTACATCAGTACAAGCGGCTGAAATCGCTTAATTAATAAAACCAGGCTTTGTTTTCGTTGAAAGTATAGAGGGTTTTGTAGCGGGAGATCATGGGCGACGGGTCGGTATTGTCGCCGTTGATGTCGAGCATGTAGCGCGTGCCGTTGACATAGACCATCAGAACGGCGTGGTTCAGATATTCCTCGGAATCGTAAACCACCGTGACTTTAAGCTCCTCCGGCCTGAAGCCGAGTTGCCGCAGCGTGTAATATTTTGCCAGCGCATAATCCTCGCAGTCGCCGCGCTTTTCCAGCAACGCCGCCGTGTCCGCCCAGTAATCCAGCTTGTCATACGCATATTCATCGTGCTTGTAGGGAAGCCGGTTGA
Organism: Micavibrio aeruginosavorus; assembly: GCA_003240795.1. GTDB lineage: Bacteria > Pseudomonadota > Alphaproteobacteria > Micavibrionales > Micavibrionaceae > Micavibrio_A > Micavibrio_A aeruginosavorus_B. Next base: position 1,721 of record QFNK01000037.1, read on the forward strand.
ACCACCGGTTGACGGTGATGATCTGGCGCAGGCGGCTCTGCGTCTTCAAATCGTCGATCAGCTTGGCCCAGCGCGCCACGTCCGCGGAACGGCAGGCTTCCTCGTTTTGCTCGCAAATCTGGAGGGTCTCCAGCGCGTCCTGCTGTCTGATGGAGAAATCATGCCACTGCGGAAGTTTGCTGACAGGAGCCTCACGCAGGGGCTTGGCGGCAAAGGCCGGCAGGCTGGCGGCGCACAAGGCCGCAATCGCGATAAGGCGGAAGACATACATGCGCACCGTTATAAAAAGATTTCGCCAAAACTGCAAAGCTTTGGCGAAATATTCATATGAAACAGAAGCTTGTGTGTCTTATCGGGACGAGGACGCAACCACGGTGACGTTGCCCTTCGGCTTGGTATGCAGCCACCATGCTTCGCGGTTGATCGAGAAAATGGGCTTGTAATGGCTGACACGCTCGATCGGTGTGACGTTGCGTATCTGGTTGTCCAGAAGCATGGCACCGTTGTCCGTATAGACGACCAGAACGGCATGCGGAATGTTTTTCTGCAGATCCTGAAGGATCAGGATACGCATGCGGTCTTCCGGAACGCCGAGCGTACGCAGGGCGACATATTTGGTGATCGCATAATCTTCGCAGTCGCCGCCATTTTTCAGGAACTCCATCGGCGTGGCCCAATAATCGTTTTTGCCGTAAAGAACATTGTCGTTTACATACGGGACGCTGTTGACGATGCTGTTCACGCCTTCGATGGCTTTGTTCATCGAAAGACCGCGAAGGCCTTCCAGCTGTGATTTGAAATTATGCATGCTCTGCTGGCCTTCGGACGTGTTCAGCGCGGCGTCGAAACGCTCGAACATTCCTGTCCATTTGGTAAAGGCGCTTAAGGAAGATGATTGTTTCTCCATCGACCCGAACAGTTTCGGATACTGGGAAACGGACGAATAGGCGGAGGCCTGCTGAAACGCGACACGCGCCGGAACGTCTTTGATGGCGCTGCCCGCGCGCGCCTGAGAGAAAGCGCCCATGCTGCCCAGAGAGATAAAGATTGTAAGGATGGCCAGCGCGCTGCGCAGGAAGAACTGCTCGATCAGCGTTTGGCGGATAACGGAAGATGGCACCAGCTCTTCATCGGCCAGAACCTTGCCCAGAACTTTGCCGGTGGATTTGGAAAGGGCGAGGGCATGTTTCAGGTCGCTCGGCGAAAGCTGCCCGTCGAGAACGAGGAGCTCACCAAGACGGTTCTTCTGCATACGGACCTTCAGTCCGTTCAGAACACCTCTATATTGTGAATCCATGTGAACTGATCGCGGCACGCGGTCACTCCCCCGTTAAACTCATTAACCCTTTTCCCAATGTCCAGTATCTCGAAGAAAGGTTTATGAAATCCTAATAGATGTAAAAAATCTGGAAAAAAACCGCCGGAAGCCCTAATGTTCCTGCGAAAACCGCAGGTTAGAAAGGCCGGCCATGAACGAACTGACGCAGATCATACATTCCATGCGCGGACGCAGGATTATCGTTGCGGGTGATATCATGCTGGACCGCTTCGTTTACGGCGCGGCGGACCGGATTTCCCCCGAAAGCCCGGTGCCTGTCTTGTTGACGGAAGCAGAAAGCACGATGCTCGGCGGCGCGGGAAATGTCGCGGCCAATTTGTGCGCGCTGGGCGTGAAGCCCGTTCTGCTCGGAACGGTAGGAAACGATGTCAATGCCGAAGCCTTGCTGTCTGTAGCAAAAAAATCTGACATCGCCGTTTCCGGCATTGTGACCGATGAAACCCGCCCGACAACACTGAAGACGCGTTTCCTTGCGCGCGGCCAACAATTGCTGCGCGTTGACTCAGAAAAAACGCACCCCGTATCGAACGAGATAGAGGCGGCCATTTTTGCGGCCTTTGAAAAGGAGCTGCCTTCCGCCGCCGCGCTGATTTTGTCGGACTACGGCAAAGGCGTCCTGACGTCCGGTCTCATCGAGAGAATGATATCCGCCGCGAAAGCCGCACGCGTTCCCGTTCTCGTCGATCCGAAAGGAAAAGAGTACGGCCGCTATAAAGGCGCAGACTACGTAACGCCGAACCGCAAGGAACTGGCGGAGGCTTCTTCGGCATCCTCACTGAAAACAGACGAAGAGATTATCGCCGCCGCACAAAAAATCATCACGGGATGCGGAATTGCCAACGTGCTCGCAACCCGCTCCGAAGACGGTTTGAGCCTTGTTTCCGCGAACAACGACGCTATTCATCATAGAACAACGGTGCGTGAGGTGTTCGATGTTTCCGGCGCGGGCGATACGGTGATCGGCGTGTTCGCGGCCGCGATAGCGGCAGGCGCGAAACCCGCTCAGGCGGCAGAGCTGGCCAATATCGCGGGTGGCGTTGCTGTCTCCAAAATCGGCACCGCGGCCGTCAGTGATCTTGAGCTGGAGGAAGCCGCCAGCGGCAGCGCACGTCCGGCTCTCAACAGTAAATTCGAAAGCGCATATACGGCCAAAGAGCGTGTCGATGCATGGAAGAAACAGGGATTGAAAGTCGGCTTTACCAACGGCTGTTTTGACATCCTTCATCAGGGGCATGTCGGCTACCTCGCCGCGGCGCGCGCGCATTGCGACCGCCTGATCGTCGGGCTGAACCATGACGCGTCCGTACGCATTCTCAAAGGGCCGACGCGCCCTGTGAATCCGCAGGACGCGCGCGCCGCCGTAATGTCTGCTCTTGAATCCGTCGATATGGTCGTCTTTTTCGGCGCGGAAAAGGCCGAGGAAGACAATACCCCCTGCGCCCTCATCGCGGCATTGCAGCCTGACATTTTCTTCAAAGGCGGTGATTACAAGCCGGAACAGTTGCCCGAAGCCAAGGTCATGGCCGTCTATGGCGGGGAGGTTGCCATCATGCCGTTCCACGAAGGGTTCAGCACCACGTCCATTATCGAGAAGACCCGCACAGGCTCCTGACAGGCACAAACTATCTATACGTCCCCCTTCATCCCTGATAGAATCCATGGGTCGCGTTTTCTCCAAAACACCCATTCTATTATCGATGGACGTATTTCATGTTGTACAGAATTTCCAAAGCAGCGCTGGCCTCATCCGCATTTTGCGCCCTCGCGCTGGCCGCCTGCTCTCCCAATGCCCTTCCGACGGGTTACACATATCATCAGCAGCAACCGTATAAATCCCCGGCACCTGGTAAGTCCTCCCGCTTTACGGAGGCGCAGCGCGAAACGATGAACCCGCAGCAGGCGGATCAATTCCGCCTCGCGGTGTATCAGCTGGCTGAAAACCTGACCCGCCGCGCCGGAATGCCGCCCAAGCCTGTCTATGTCGTAAGACCGGAAAAGATGACAGCGTTTTACGCCCTGATGGACAATGACGTACGGGAATCCCTCCGCCACCTCGGCTATACGCTGGCCGATACGCCGGACGGCGCCTACCCGATCGCTTATGCGGCCCAGCCCGTTCTGGATGCGGATGGCAAGGTTCCTGCGCGTGCCGCAGGCGATACGTCGCCCAACGTGATCATCACGCTTTATGTTTATGACTCGCTGGGTGAAAACGGCCGCCTTCTGACGGAGGAAAGCGGCTCTTACTACATTCAGGGTGCCGAAACCCTGATCAAGGGCAATCTGCGCGCGAGCAGCGGCCTCGGCGCGGAGCCCGTCGAAAACAAGCTTGGCAATTCCAACGAGAGATAAGAGGGAAAAATGCTGCGTAGATTTCGCCCTGTTCTGATGCTCTGCGCGGCTTCCCTGCTTTTACCCTCCTGCACGGGTGTCGTCCTTGGCAGCGCGGCAAGCATGGGCATTCGTCCCAAGCACGTAAATGTCGTAAATGCGTCCTATGCTGCGGCGGATACCCTGTCTGTCAGAACGCAGCAAACCTTCCGCCGTGACCGTATTCTGGTCATTCAGAATTTTGACGAAGTCACGCATAAATATGTCGACTACAAGGACAAGGAACGACGCAAGAAGACGGTGTCCTTCCCCAATCTGGGGCTTGCCCTCACCAACCAGATCCGCGAACGCTTTCAGCAGCTCGGCTATAAAGTTGTCAATCAGCCGCCGGCCGGTGTGGAATATGGCGAGGTTTATGGCGTTTATGAAGTTGTCGACCGCGATCTGAACATCTCCTTACGCTTTTACGACCGCAGGGATGACGCGCTTTTAAGCCTGTATGATTACACGCTGCCCGTGACGTCTGAAGTCCGCCGTTACATGCCGAACGATCCATATCTGCTGCCTGCGCTCGACAAAAGCGGCTGGCCCGATGTCGGCATCAGCACAGGCAATTTTTAACGGCTCAGCAAAACCCGGTAATAATGAAATTTGCCGTCGGTCGCGCATCTGACGCAAGCCTCCGGTGCCGGCAAAAGCGAGAATTTCGTATCATCCAGCGTATTCACACCGGACCCCGATAAATACGTGCCGTTAAATTCCGTGCCTCCGTAAACACAGCCATTGCTGGCCGGATCGGTATCCAGTGTCAGATTGATTGTCTGTTTCGCGGCAAGATTAACGGCCGCGCAGAAGCTTTTCGTGACATTGGGAAGAACGGCCAGCAGTTCCGCCTGGCGTGTCGCCGCCGTGTCGGTCCCGATATCCTTGATATGGGTGTTGGCATAGAACTGCCACGGGGTACCGTCATTGATGCCGTCTATCGGCTTCTGGTATTCGACGTTTCCGCCATCGGGGGAGAAGACTTGCTGTTTGGGAGTTGTGCTTATATCGCCGTAAGGGCCCGTATTGTTATCCGGATCGGCAAAGCGTAATTGCGTTTCGCTGAACCCGCTGTCGAGGATGGCGTTTACGCCGCTGGCGATTTCTCCCGCATAACGCTGGACGCGGGCGGCCGCCAATGTGGCGCGTTCGGCATCAATGCCGACGCCTTCCTGCATATTCCCTTTCGAAATAACGACGAGGATGCCCATCAGGAAAATGGCACCCAGAATATAGACGAACATGTTGCCGGACTCGCTTTTGCGTCTTTTGGTCGGCAAGGCAGGGAGAGCGGAATGCAGCATGAAAAATCCTTTTACTGGATCAACGCGGAGCAACGGGCAGGCAGTCCCTGAAATGACGGCAGGCTTCGGTTGCCTGCGCCTGCGTCAGGTTGCCGAGGCGCGCGCGGAACAAAAGGCCTTCCGAGGTCTTGAGCGGCACAACGACAGGGCTGGCGTGTGTCAGGTCTTCCGGCAGCTTGCGGTGGGCAAGTCGCAGGGCGTCATCGGTGGCAACGCGGCTGTTATACGCGCCGATCTGCACCGACCAGCGTGAGGCGTCGTAGGGTTGCGGCTCGGTGGAGGGGATGGAAACACGCTCTATCTGTGCCGGGACTTGCGCGGGCTGATCCGGCGCGGGAGCGACGCGAGCGGCGCTGATTTGCTGCACCTTGTCATGGTCGCCTTTGTAGACGGCCGCCGTGATGAGGGCCGTTTCAATGCGGCGGGCATTGCCGGCATCGAAATCGCCCTGTCCCGTCACTTCGCTGTAATCGCCGCGGTTCATCGCGTTTTTGATATCGGCAACGGCTATATCGGCCGCGTCCTGCCGTTTGGCGGCGGGCAGTTGCAGTGTCTGCGAAGGCACCACCAACTGGCGTCCGGTTTCAAGCGAGGAAAGCGACGTATAGCTAGGAGCATTTTGCTGCGGCACCGTGCGGGTTGCACGAATGACCTCGACTGCCTCCGGTGCCTGAGCGACAGAGGCCGGAACATCGGGCTTTGGCGCCGGGCGCGGCATCGGGGCGACGGCGGCGGTCTGTGTGACATCGACAACCGGAACGCGCTCGATCTGGCCGCTATTGCCCGCGTAACGCACTTCACCCATCTGGCCGAACCCGCGGTCGAGGAGGGAGGCCATATGATCGTTACGGCTTTTCCAGGTTTTCCCGCCGAACACAACCCCGATCAGGCGGCGTCCGTCGCGGCGCGCGGAGGCGATCAGGTTAAAGCCGGAGGCATTGATAAAGCCAGTCTTGAAACCGTCCATACCCGGATAGCTCTGCATCAGGCGGTTGTGATTGTTGTAGGTCACGCCGCGGTAGGTGAACTGCTTCGTGCTGAAATAACGGTAATAATTTGGATAGCGGGTAATGATATAGCGGGCGAGGGTCGCCATGTCACGGGCGGAGGATTTCTGCCCGGCGTTCGGCAGGCCGGACGCATTGCGGAAGGTGGTGCGCGTCATGCCGATGTCCTGGGCGCGGCGCGTCATGCGAAGCGCGAATCTGTCCTCGCTGCCTGCCAGATGTTCGGCGATTGCCACGGAAATATCGTTCGCGGATTTTGTGACAAGGGCGAGGATGGCATCTTCGACCCGTATGCTCGATCCGGCGCTCAGGCCGATCTTGCTTGGCTGCTGGGCAGCGGCGCGGGCGGAAATGGCGATTTTATCGTTCAGCCGTACGTTCCCGCTTTCCATCGCCTCGAACAGCATCATCAATGTCATGACTTTTGTCAGCGATGCCGGATAAAGCGACGCGTTTGCATTCTGTTCGGAAATAACCTGCCCCGTGGCGGCATCGATGACGATAGAGGCGTATTTATCGTTGCCCGATTCGGCCTTGCTCTTCGCCTTTGCCGACACGCCCTGCGGCAGGGCGAGGAAAGTCGAGAGAATCAAAATAAAGGCGGTTAAACGACGCAAAACTTTTTCTCCTGTTGGGCGGTCATCGAACTGTCTTATAGGCGGATGGCGGAGCCTGCCGTATTCGCTGTAATCATACTATAAGAAGTTGATTGAAAAGAGACTAATTTCATCGGATAATTCTGTCCGAAGTAACTATTCGATTATTCTAAACAACAATCTCCCCCCTGTCCAGAAAGCCACTGGAAAAAGAGTTTTTGTGCATCGCACAATTAGTGTTGACGAGCGCCTTTATTGGTGCTACATTCAATATTGTGCAATGCAGTATTTTTCGTAAAGCAGCACATGCAAGGAGGCCTCAAATGGCAGCAAAGGCAAACAACAAAAAGAAAATTGTGGCAAAGGCAGCGCCCGCCACGGTTTTGAGCAGCAAGCCCAAAGCAAACGTGTCACCGTTTCCGGTAGACCCTAAAATGTTTGCCCAGGCATTCCCTAACTTTCAGACATTCAAATTGGAGACAGACATGTTCAAAGGCAACAAACAATTCGACAAAATGACGCAGGATGCTGCGGCTATGGGTCAGGAACAGATGGATGCTGTTTCCAAATCCACGGCGATTTTCACGAAAGGCATGGAAGATTTTATCAAGACCTGCATGGAAATCGCGCAGGATGCCGGTGAGAAATCCCAGTCCGCCACGAAAACGATCATGGCATGCAAAACGCTGAATGAATTCACGGACGCACAGACACGTCTGGCGCAGGCAAGCTTCGATGACTTCCTGTCCAATATGACGAAAATGTCCGAAAAAGGCGTCAAACTCTGCACGGATGTGCTGGAGCCGATCAATGATCAGCTTGGCAAGAGCATCAAGCGCGCAACGACAAACGTCGCCGCCTAATCACACCTCGTATTTTAAAAAGCCGTCCGTTAGGGCGGCTTTTTTTATTTTGCGACGAAGGACTTCCCGCACTGCAGCGTCGAAACTTGATCCGAAAGGGTAGGCTTTTGCTGGGTGTGCCGCTATAAAACCTTCCATGCATTCTTTGCAAACCACATCCGACCTGTCCGAATTGGCGCAGCATTTGAAAAAAATCCTGCTTGGTGAAATGAACCGGCAGACATTGCGCGAAGACTTTATGGAGCGTGCGGCGCCGGTGGGTCTGACGCCGGATCAGAGCCGGTTGCTGCATGAACACGCCAGCCCGACGGCGCAGGAAGAAGGCGGGGTTTATACGCCATCCATGCTCTGGCATGCCTTTACCGACCCGCTCAAAAAACGCCTGTGCGCCATCCCGCTTCTCCCGCGAGGCAAGCATCAGGCCGAGGCCGCAATGGAAATGCTGCTGTTCGCACGCTGGAATATAGCCAACTATGAAATGTTCGTGGACGCGTCCTATGACCAGCCCGCCCCGCCCTACCCATCGCCGGAATGGAAGGTCCGCACCTTCCCCGCGCTGCTAGGTTATATGCGGGATTCTTATCTGCCCGTCCTTGGCAATGCGGTTGCCGCAACATTGAAGGTAACACCCGAAACGCTTGAAACATATCTCGGCGCCATGGAAAAAGACCTGCTCGCAACCGGACCGGAAGGCGTGGAAATTTTCAGACCCATTCCGCAAAACGCATGGCGCGCGCCGGCCATTCCCGAGCCCGCCTGAATTCCGAACGCCCCTTTTAAAATCACTCCCGTAAGACTATATTTTAACGGTAGGGATCATTTTTAAGGTATTATAGGGCGGCAAGGTTTTTTGGCATGGACATACTGACAACAATCGCAAATGGCGACGAGCCGCCGATGCTGCCTCCACCCGGCGGCGGCGATGATGGCGACCGCGGCGGTCAGG
>QFNK01000038.1 GCA_003240795.1 Micavibrio aeruginosavorus
CTTTTTCGCGCGCATCCAGCAGACGAACAGGAAAATCGTCCCGATCAGCACGTGGAAGCCGTGGAAACCGGTCGCCATGTAGAAGCTGGAGGCGAAGGCGCCCTGTTTGAAGGCAAAGGTTGCGTGGTGGTATTCGTAAATCTGGAAGCACAGGAAGATCACGCCGAGGAGGACAGAAAGGCCAAGGCCCATGATCGCGTCCTTGTTGTTGCTGTGCAGGATCGCGTGGTGCGCCCAGGTGACCGTGCAGCCGGACAGCAGCAGGATCATCGTCATCATGAACGGCAGGTCAAAGGCCGGAATCGTCTCAACACCGACAGGAGGCCATGTGCCGCCCGTGTATTCGCTGCGCAGGTACTGGTGCGCTTCGTCCGGGAACAGGCTGAAATCAAAGAACGCCCAGAAAAAAGCCGCAAAGAACATGACTTCGGACGCGATAAACAACGCCATGCCGAAGCGCAGGCCGATTTCCGTGATGGAGTTGTGAACCTTTTCATGGACAGCTTCGAAAATGATGTCTTTCCACCAGAAGAAGGCGATGGCGGCAACGGCCAGCATCGAAGGGATCAGGAGCTTAAGGCCGACCTGAAGCTCCCCGAACTTTACATCATGCGCGAAAAGAACAAGCCCGAGCGCCGCAAAACCGGCGGCAAAGGACACGGCCATCGGCCAGATGCTGGGACGGACGAGGTGGTAAGGGTGCGGTTTGCCGGTGGTGCCGTATTCGATCTGCTCTGCCATGGGTTTTCTCTTGGAAAAATAATCTTAACTTGGGAAGGGTTTTATCAGTCTTTTTCAGAATTGTAAAAGGCTTCCAGCGCCTTATCAAGCTCTTCCGATTCCGCGGAGTAGAAAGTGTAGGACAATGTTATGTATTTCACATCGTCCATTTCCGGATCGTCGTTCATCGCGGGGTCGACAAAGAACACAACCGGCATGGGCATTTCCTCGCCGGGCTGAAGCGTCTGGTCGTTGAAGCAGAAGCACTGGATTTTCTTGAAGTATTTCCCGACCTTCAGCGGCGTGACGTTATAAAGCGCGGTTCCGGCGCTCGGCACCTTGTCGTTGTTCTTGGCGTAGAAGGCGATCAGGCCCTGCTGGCCCAGCTTGACCGTTTCCTGATGCTTTTCGGGGCGGAAGGACCAGTTGATATTGCGGGAGGTGTTTGTGTCGAAGCGGACGATAACTTCGCGCTCCAGAACCGTGTCCGGCGCCTTGTCCGCCAGCATGGTCGTGCCGCCGAAACCTGTCACCTGACAGAACAGGCGGTACAGCGGGACGGAGGCGAAGGCCAGTCCGACCATACAGGCCACCGTCAGAAAGACCAGCATGAGGGTTTTGGTATTCTTGTCCATCAGTTGCCCTTCCGCTCAAAGGCCAGTCCCGCCGGATATTGCGTCGTCGCCATCACTTCCATGCGGTTGATGTTTACGTGCGGGGGCAGGGTTGCCGCCCAGAAGACAGTCTCGGCGATGTCTTCGGCCTGAAGCGATTGCGTGCCCGCATAGACGGCGTCGGCACGGGTGCTGTCCCCTTTGAATCTTACGGCGGAGAATTGCGTTTCGACCTGTGCGGGTTCGAGGTTCGTGACACGGATGCCGAGGCCTGCAAAATCAGCACGCAGGGAGAGGGAGAATTGTTTGACGAAGGCTTTCGTCGCGCAATAAACGCTGCCGCCGCGGTAGGGATAATTTCCCGCGGTGGAGCCGATATTGATGATATGCCCGCCCTTGCGTTCCGCCATGCCTTCTGCGATCAGGCGCGTCATACGCACAAGCGCGGTGACATTGACATCGATCATGGTTTCCCAGTCGTCGATGCTGGCCTCGTGACCGCGGTCGAGACCGAGCGCGAGGCCCGCGTTGTTGATCAGGAGATCAATGTTTTTGTGCGTTTCCGGAAGGCCGTCTATCGCCTTCTTCATCGCGTCCTTGTCGGTGATGTCGAAGACGAGGGGAAGCGCGGAGGGAAGACCCGCGCAGAGTGCGCCGACCTTTTTCTCATCACGGCCGTGAAGGATCAGATTGCATCCGCCGCTGGCCGCGAAACGCTGGACAAAGGCCTTGCCGAAATCGCCGGTCGCGCCGGTGATGAAAACCGTTTTGGGGGTGTGGCGTGCGTAAGCGTCAGACATTGGCGATCTTGATCATTGTGATGATCCAGATCAGCGCAATCCATGCAGCAATCGCCGCGAGGACCATCATGTTTTTAGAGCGTTTTTTCTTGTGCAGGTCGGAGATTGGCATCATTACACCTTGTCGATCATGAGCGCCGCGAACAGCGCGAAAAGATAGAAAACAGAATAACCGAACATCAATTTGGCGCTTCTGTGCGTGGTATCAACCAGAACGCGGAAATTGGTGTAGAGAAAGAATACGCTGAGCGCGAAGGCGAAGATGCCGTAACCGATGCCCGCAACATCGAGGATATACGGCGCAACGGATAGCGGGATCATCAGCAGCGTGTAGGCCATCATCTGAATTTTCGTCGTGCGTTCGCCGCTGACGACGGGGAGCATGGGGACGTTCGCGCGCTTGTAATCCTCGTTCGCGAAGAGGGAGAGCGCCCAGAAATGCGGCGGCGTCCAGAAGAAGATAATGCAGAAAAGAATGACGGAGGCGAGCGTGATGTCGCCCGTAACGGCGGCCCAGCCGATCATCGGCGGGAAAGCGCCTGCCGCGCCGCCGATCACGATGTTTTGCGGCGTGCGGCGTTTCAGCCAGATTGTGTAGACGAAAACATAGAAAAGATTGGCGATGGCAAGCAGCGCCGCCGCCATCCAGTTCACCGCAACGCCCATCGTCATGACGGAGAGAAGGGAGAGGATAACGCCGAACGACAGCGCCTCATCCGCATTCACACGGCCCGCAGGGATGGGGCGGTTTTTGGTGCGGTTCATGACGGCGTCGATATCGCGGTCATACCACATGTTGATGGCGCCCGCAGCGCCCGCGCCGAGCGCGATGCAGAGAACGGCGGTGGCGGCGATGACGGGGTGCAGGTCCGCAAAACCCGGCGCGACCCACATGCCGGCGAAGCCCGTGAACACGACAAGGCTCATCACCTTCGGTTTCAGAAGGGCGAAGTAATCTCCGACTGTGGCTTCGGATGTTTCGGGCATAATGGCTGTATCGCTCATGGCCTTCTTTTACCACGAAGGCGGGGCGGATCATCAAAAAAATGGGGTCAGGGGCGGTCTTTTTTCAGGGCTTTGGCGACCAGTTCGGCGGCGATCATGGAAATCCCCGTCAGGGCGGCCATGACAAGGAAGACGATATCGCTGTTTTCCTCCACCTGAAACATATACAGGCCGATGAAAAGCGCGCATGTTCCCCAGCCCGTCAGGTGCCCGACCCAGCGCAGGTGACGCGCCTTCAGCAGGATCGCCAGATGGATGAAAAAGAAGATCAGGACGGCAAAGCGGATCATGGTGTTCCCTTAATATTGTAAAATACGGGCGGCAGCGGCGTCATCGACGGGGCGGCAGGTGACGATCGAGTCGTCGAGAAGGCCGTAGAACTGCTCTTTTTGGGCGGGGCTGTCGAATTCGAATCCCATGATGGCGCGGCCGACCGCCTCCCCCGAATAGGCGTAGTTGAAGTAGCAGACATTGGCGATGCCAGAAATCTTGCGCATGAAGTCCCGCAGGGCGCCTTTGCGCTCCGGGAAATGGATATGCATCAGAACGGGGTTTTTCATCAGGGCAGGGTTGTAATTGATGATGCGGTAGCGGACGTCCGGATCAAGCGTGACATCCTCGAACTCAAGCCCTTCCTTTGCCAGCTTTTCGTCCAGATGTTCCATCGTTTCCGGCGCGGCTTCGAGGCCGATGACGGGCCATGCGTCCGTGTCGTTAATCTTGCCATAGAGGAATTCAGAAACGCTTATGTCCTTGAAATGCCTGTCGAGAAGGGCAAGCATGCCGCCTTTCTCCTCATTGATATGAAAGCGCAGATAACGCCTGCGCTGTGCGCCGATGGCGGAACGCTGGGCGATCTGGCTCAGCTTGGAAAAGTCCATGTTCGCGCCGCAGAGGATGCACAAAAGCTTTTTGCTTTTCACTTCCTCCGGATAGGCCTGCGCGTATTGCTCAAGCCCGGCAAGGCCCATGGCGCCAGACGGTTCGGGGATGACGCGCTTGGAATCCCACATGCGCTGGATGGCGGCGGAGACTTCCTCATTCGTGACGGTGATATAGGCATCGATATATTTGCGGCAGATTTCGAATGTCAGATTGCCCGGACGCGAGACGGCCGTGCCGTCGCAGAATGTATCCACGGAAGAAAGCGTTACAGGCTGCGCCGCCTCGATGGAGGCTTTCATGGACGCCTGATCGATGCCCTCCACGCCGATGATTTTGATATCGGGATTGTGCAGTTTCAGCCAGCTGGCGACCGCGCCCGCCATGCCGCCGCCGCCGATCTGGACGAAGGCATAATCGAACGGGCCTTCGCCGGACAGCATGATTTCGTCGGCGATCGTCGCCTGACCTGCCATGGTGTAGAGGTCGTCGAACGGGTGGATGTAGACGGATTTGTGTTTTTCGACATAGCGCGCAGCTTCGGCGGCGGAATCGTTATAGGAATCGCCGTGAAGGATGATTTCGACATGGTCGCCGCCATGGCGCTGGACGGCAGCCTGTTTCATCATCGGGCTGGCGACGGGCATGAATATCTTGGCCTTGATGCCCAGCATTTTTGCGGCGAGGGCGACGCCCTGCGCGTGGTTTCCGGCGCTGGCGGCGACGACTGTGCCGCATCCGGTTTTTTCATGATGGACGGACACCGCGTTGTACGCGCCGCGCCATTTGTAGGCGTTGATAGGGCCGAGGTCCTCGCGCTTTACAAAGATCCGGTAATCACCGTTCTTGCTGTGAATTTCCTGCAGCGGCGTCGGGTTTCCCGCACGGTAAACGCGGGTGCGGGCGCGGAGCGCTTCTTCAAACAACTGGTCGGACGGGGTCTTTGTCATGTTCTTCCTCTAGATCCGAGAAGAAAGCAGGATTTTGAAATATCTGCAAGATTTTAAGATTTGCACCAGCCTGACGCCATCGCGCTGACGGCCGCCTCGAAGGAATCCAGCGCGGTATAGCGTTCCTGTTCGCTGGTTAAGGCGAGGGCGATGCCCTGCCACAGCGCACAGCCGAGCATCAGGTTGTCGAACAGACCGAAATTCTCGGCCGACATTTGCTGCGCGTCGCGCCACGCGGCTCCGTCCCTGATAAGGCCTCCGCCATTGTAGGCTGTCACCCTTTTGAAGAAGTCATCATCGACGTTGGAGTATGCGTAGATAGGCTTGTTCAGTGCGTCCATGAAGCCGACTTCATAAGCCGTGCCGACATCCGCGCTGGGGCCGCGGAATGGGGTGAGGTTGGCGAGAATGGCGTCGCACCGGCGCATCATGCTGCAGTTCATGTCCTTTATCTGCTGCGCAATTTCCTGCGGCGTGGCGCCTTTGGCCTCTATCTCGTTGTCGAACGGGTGCAGTCCCTCGAAACCATGCGCGGCAAGGATTTCCTTCTTGCGCGCCGCCATGCCGAGCGGATCGGGAAGAAACACGTCGGGCCCGGCCATATAGATTTTCGGTCTGTTTTCCATGCAGGTATCTTTTCGCATTTTGCCGCAAAAGAAAACCCCGCCGTTTGGCGGGGTTTTGCATGTTATTTGATCTTTGGCTGAATCTCGAACTGGTGGAACGGGGGGGGCGAAGAAATCGTCCATTCCAGCGTCATGCACTGCGGCGCGACGTTCCAGTAGTTCGCACCCACGCGGCGGCCGAAGCACACCGTATAAAGGGCGATGATCAGGAACATGACAACGGAAATACCCGTCAGATAGGCGCCCATCGTGGAGATGTAGTTGAACAGGTGGTAGCCGTATTCCTGGTTCGCCAAAAACTTGATCTTTTCGATCGGGTTGACGAACGGGCCCTGCATTTCCGGCGGAACCGTCGGAGCCGGATAGTCCACGTAACGGCGCGGCATACCTTGCAGGCCGAGGAAGTGCTGCGGGAAGAACACCAGGTTCACACCGGTAAAGGTGACGAAGAAGTGCAGCTTGCCCGCCCATTCCGGATACTGGCGGCCGCAGATTTTGCCGATCCAGTAGTAGAAGCCCGCGAACAGACCGAAGACGGCGCCGAGGGAAAGCACGTAGTGGAAGTGCGCGACAACGTAATATGTGTCGTGCAGGGACGTATCCATACCTGCGTTCGCGAGGACAACGCCCGTGACGCCGCCGACCGTGAACAGGAAGATGAACCCGATCGCCCAGAGCATCGGCGTCTTGAACTCGATGGAGCCGCCCCACATCGTGGCGATCCAGGAGAAGATCTTGATACCCGTCGGAACGGCGATAATCAGCGTTGCGGCCGTAAAGTATGCCTGCGTGTTCAGGCTGATCCCCGTCGTGTACATGTGGTGAGCCCACACGACGAAGCCGACGAAACCGATCGCCACCATCGCGTACGCCATGCCGAGATAGCCGAAGATCGGCTTCTTGGAGAAGGTGGACACGATGTGGGAGATGATACCGAAGGCCGGCAGGATCATGATGTAAACTTCAGGGTGACCGAAGAACCAGAACAAGTGCTGGAACAGGAGCGGGTCGCCGCCGAGTTCAGGGTTGAAGAACGCCGTGCCGAAGTTACGGTCCGTCAGCAGCATCGTGATCGCGCCGCCCAGAACAGGAACGGACAGAACGAGCAGGAACGCCGTGACAAGCATAGCCCATGCGAACAAAGGCATTTTGTGGAGCGTCATGCCCGGTGCGCGCATGTTGAAGATGGTCGTGATGAAGTTGGCCGCGCCGAGGATCGAGCTGGCACCGGCAAGGTGGAGCGCGAAAATCGCGAGGTCAACGGACATGCCGGGGTGGCCGGCCGTGCTGGACAGCGGCGGGTAGATCGTCCAGCCCGTACCAGCGCCCATGCCAGGACCGCCGCTGACGAAAGCGGAGAGGAGCAGAAGCATGAAGGCCGGAACGATCAGCCAGAAGGAGATGTTGTTCAAGCGCGGGAATGCCATGTCCGGCGCGCCGATCATCAGCGGCACGAACCAGTTGCCAAAACCGCCGATCAGGCCGGGCATGACGACGAAGAAGACCATGATCAGGCCGTGCGCCGTAACCCAGACGTTCCACTGGTGACCGTTTTCAGCCAGCTGCAAGCCCGGATCGCCCAGTTCGTGACGCATCATCATGGAGAACCATCCGCCGATCAGCGCGGCTAGGATGGAGAAGATGATGTAGAGCGTACCGATATCCTTGTGGTTCGTGGACATGAACCAACGGGCGAAGAAGCCCGGCTTGTGATCATGTGCGTGATCGTCACCGTGATGGTCTGGTGCGGCGTGAGTATGTGCAGTCATTCTTCTTCGGCTCCTGTTATCTTTGGCCTGTTAGTTTAAGTCGTTATTGGTTTACAGCGGTTTTTGCGTTCTGTGCGCCTCTGTACTTCGCATCGAAGTCCAGGCTCTGGACGCAGGCGCGGGACGGGAAGTCCGCTTTGCTTTCCGCGCCGTCGCCTTTCATACAGGCGATCCATGCGTTGTAGTCTTCCGTCGGAACGGCATAAACGGCGATCGGCATGGAAGCGTGACGGATACCGCAGATTTCAGAGCACTGGCCGTAGTAAATGCCCGGCTGTGTGATGCGGACCCATGTCTCGTTCGTGCGGCCTGGTACAGCGTCTTTCTTGACGCCGAACGCCGGAACCGTCCAGGAGTGGATGACGTCCGTTGCCGTCGTCAGGATCTGGATGTTCTGTTCCGTCGGCAGGACGATCGGGTTGTATGTTTCGAGCATGCGGCGGCCTTTGCCGTCCGGAATGTACTGGTCGATTTCATTGTCCGCGATCATGTCGGCGTTGAATTCGAGGTTGTCGGCGTCAGGATACGTGTATGTCCAGCCCCACTGGTAGCCGGAGACTTTCAGCGTCATGTTGGCCTCGCCTTCAACCGGCGCAGGCGTACGGGCGAGGTAGAACAGCAGTTTGTAGGACGGAATGGCGATCAGCAGCAGGATGATAACCGGAATGATCGTCCAGACGACTTCCAGCATGACGTGGTGCGTTGTCTTGCTTGGGACGGGGTTTGCCTTGGCGTTGTACCGCAGCGCGACCCATCCCAGAAGCAGGAACACGAAAACGACGATCACGCTGATGACGATCAGCAGGATGTTGTCGTGGAAATGGTGCAGGCGCTCCATATTCGGGCTTGCGGGGGCCTGAAGGCCGAGATCCGTCGGTTTCGGCTCGAAAGCCAGTGCGGGGAACGATACGAGGATCGTCGCAATCAGGGAGGCCAGAAGGCGGGAAGCGAGCTTTGTCATGGCAAATGGTCTGTTTGTCGTTAGTGTTGCGTTCAAAATTGGGTCTGGTGCGCCGTTTGGGAGGCGTTTATTCTGCAGGAAAGCAAAAGAACGCTTTCTTGCTTAATTCTGTCATGTTCTTACTCCGAAATACAGGGCATGAAAAGGGAAAAAGTGGCTTTGCGCTAAGGCCTTAAACACATTTTCTATGAAAGGATATGTTCGTGATTACAATCTTTTACGCAGGCGTTTTGGCGCTGGTTTATATCTTTCTGACGGCGCGTGTCATTCACGGGCGCTATACCGGGCGGATCGGCATGGGAACGGGCGGCGACGAGGCGTTCGCGCGCAAGGTGCGTGTGCACGGCAACTTCGCGGAGTTTGCGCCCTTTGCCCTGCTGCTCCTGTTTCTGGTCGATTATTCGCAATATAACCCCATCATTATTCATATTATCGGGATTGCGCTTGTCGCGGGCCGCCTTCTTCACGCGTGGGGATTGTCCGGCAGCGGCGGAGCTTCGTTCGGGCGCGCGGCGGGTATGATCCTGACGCTGCTGGTCATCGCCGTCTGCGCGATCCTGCTGCTCTGGAAATTCTTTGTCCTGCGCCTGACGGGATTTTAGAGGTTTATGATCGAAAGCGCCGCAGCGACGGCGGTTTCGGAGCGCAGGATGTTCTTGCCCAATGATACCGGACGCGTGAAGGCGTGGGAGACGATGTCCTCTTTCTCCTCCAGCGTAAAACCGCCGGACGGGCCGACCAGCAGGGCGCACTCATAATCCACGCCGCGCGGGACGGGGTCTATGCCCATGCGCTCGACAGCGGCGAGCATGGGGACGTTTTCCGGCCAGCTTTCCAGTTTGTCATGCAGGCTTTCGATCTTGTGAAGCTGCGGCAGGTCCATCCGTTCACACTGCTCCGTCGCCTCGATAATCTGGGCGAGGATGCGCTCGTCATTGATTTTGCGCATGTCGGTGTTCTGGGTGAGGACGGGGTGCAGGTCGGTGGCGCCCAGCTCGACCGCCTTTTCGATGATCCAGTCCATGCGCTCCTTCTTGATCGGCGCGAAGAGGAGGTGGAGCCTGTGCGGCGGATTGCGCTGTTCGCGGATGCGGTTTTCGATCGTCACCTCTATATGGCGTTTTTCGATCTTTTCGAGGCGGGCGACATATTCGCCGTCCTTGCCGTTGAAAATACGCACGGCCTGACCCGGCGCGGCGCGCATGACATTCCGCAGATAATGATGGACGTCCCCCTCCAGCGAAAGGCCTAAACCCTCGCCGAGCGGCAGGTCGGTGTCGCTCTTCGCTTCAGTTGTTTGCAGATAAGAGGTCAGGTCAGCGAACGGGCGTCCGACGCCGATCGGAGGTAGCTGGTTGGGATCGCCGACCAGGATCAGTCGCTGGACATGCGCGAGGTCAAGCGCGTCCAGGACAGCCGCAAGGTCGTCCATCGTGAGCATCGAACATTCGTCGATGACCACGGTCTTTTCCTTGCGGTACTTTTCTTTGCCGTGGAATCGCGGCCGCTGGCGGACACGGTCGTATCGCCCCAGCTCGTTCAGGAACTGAGCGACGGTCATCGCCTCGGCATTGGCGGCCTTGCCAAGCCGGACCCGCGCCTTCCCGGTCGGAGCCAGCAGCAGGATGCCATCGCGAGCGAGCGTCTCATTGAGCAGGAGCGCTCCCATCACCGACGTCTTGCCGGTGCCGGCCCGTCCCACGAGCGCCGTCAGACGTCGGGAGGTCACGCGCGCGAGTGCGGTCGCCTGTTCGTCGATGGCGAGGACGTGCCGCGCGTTCTT
>QFNK01000039.1 GCA_003240795.1 Micavibrio aeruginosavorus
ATTGAAACAGGAACGCGCGAAGCCGGTGATGGATTCATCGACGTTATACATGCCCATCGCAACGCCAGGTCCTTTGAAATCGAACACTTCGAACGTCTGCTTTTCACCGCCGCCTGATGGTTCGTACACCAGCGTCAGCTTTCCGGCGCCGGGGATTTTCAGGTCGGTCGCCTTGTACTGGTCACCGAACGCGTGACGGCCCACGACCATAGGCTGGGTCCAGCCGGGCACGTATTTCGGCACGTTGTTGCAGACGATCGGCTCACGGAACACGGTGCCGTCGAGGATATTGCGGATCGTGCCGTTCGGCGACTTCCACATTTTCTTGAGGTTGAATTCCTTCACGCGGCCTTCATCGGGCGTGATCGTCGCGCATTTCACGCCGACGCGGTGCTGCTTGATGGCGTTGGCGGCGTCGATCGTCACCTGGTCATCCGTCGCATCGCGGTTTTCGATGCCGAGGTCGAAATATTTCAGGTCGATATCGAGGTAGGGAAGGATCAGCTTGTCCTTGATCATCTGCCAGATGATGCGCGTCATCTCGTCCCCGTCGATTTCGACGACCGGATTGTCCACCTTGATTTTCGCCATGACTGCTAACTCCTGCCCTGTAAATAAAACAACCCGCTAAGGATGGGCAGGCAGGGCGGCGAAGTCAATAAGGCAGGCGCCGTTTTTTACACGTGTTGCGGCGACGATGGCTGCAGGACGGAGGACGGAATTTTCCGCAAGGCGGAGCGCATATTGCTGAGCGCGTCGCCGAAATTGCATGTCTGGTGGATCAGGGAGGATTTGGCGCAACCGACCGTGTAAAGCGCGGGTTTCCCTTCCTCCATCATTTTGACGATATGGATGATGTGGTTATCGCGCAGTCTGCTGTTGGTTGCCGTATAGAGGCTGACCCCGTCGCCGCGCATGAATTTGGATTCGGTGATGATGCCGGACAGGATATAGGGATAAATGATTTTGGAAATCTCCCTTTGTTCGTGCTCCGTAAAGCACTGGCGCCGCGCATTGTTTTCATTGTCCGCGACGGGAAGGCCGCCACGCGCAAGCAAAGTGAAATCATCCCTGAAAGAAAGGCGTGCCGCCCCCTTGGGCGCCATAAATTCGAAAGACATACTCTAGACCGACCCGTTTTTATAAAATCTTATGAGAAGACTTATGCAAAGGGAAATCGGCCTGTCAAGAGGATCGGTTATTTCAGCCGGGGAATATGTACTTAGCTTTAGATGGAAACATTACTGTAGCGCTTAATTCACTCTTTCAATCAGGATGGAACCATGTGTGGTGTTACCGACCGAATTACTTTGATTGGTTCCGGTATTGTAAGAACCTCCACCACCGCCGTCGCATGATGCAGAGCCACCGCCGCCGGAATATCCGCCGCCGCCGCCGGGGCATCCGCCGCCGCCGCCGCCAAACCCGCCAAACGCGCTACACCCTGAGCCGCCGCCGCCCTGCGCCCCGTTTCTGAAAGAAAGGCCGTATCCATACCCTGAGTTACCTTCTGTTCCGTTTGTAAGAAAGCCGCCGCCGCCGGAGTACGTACCGCCGGCACCGCCTGCGCCATTGGTACCACCGGCACCGCCGCAAGTCGTCTGACCATTCTGCGCGGTTGTTGCATCTATGTTCACATGCGCCGTGCTATACTTAGCGCCACCACCACCTGCTATAATAAGAGGTGTAGACGTCGTATGGCTTGTGCCTTTGGTTACAAATGTTCCGCCGCCTGCCTGATAAGATGTTGTTTCAGATGTTTGGCCAACGACCATAATCAATTTATCGTTTGTATTGAGAGAAAATTCGCCCCGCATGATGGCCCCTTTACCGCCCGTACCAGCAGACCCTGCAGCACCGCGAGCTGTAATACGATATGTACCCCCTATCGGAACCGTCCACGTTTGATAACCTTGCTGCGTAATGTTGAAATAAGATGAGTTTTCATCCCAGACTGTAGAATATGCTGTACGGCATTCTGCAAGCGTAGGGCCTTGATAGCCTGTCTTCGCACAATTCGTGAAAGTATGACTAGAGAATGCATACAAAGCATTGTTATCTATTATAATAGAAGCTTCTTCATCTCCTATTTTTAATAGCCCCTGTAAAACAGTGCCCGTGGTAGTCGATGATTTAGCACGCACCTGATAATATTGACTCTCATTGATGGTTCTTGTCGCCTCAGACCAGCCGGATGAAACATTTGTACAATTTGAATCATTACAAATTCTGTATTGAGGCTCGCCATCTCCTGAAATGCTGATATTTGCAGATGTTATACCTGTAACTTGTGAAACAACGGAATATGCGTATTGACCGGGGCCTGAACTCAAAGCAATTGTAGGAAGCGCATTCGGCACGGTATCGACCGCGAAGAAACCGGATGAACAGCAGATGTCATGGTTCACATTCGAACTTGCACCGCCGACGAAAGCGCCGGGCATTTTTGAAAAGCCCTGACCGCATCCGCCGTTGGAATAATAACACGTGCCGCCGCCGCTGTTGCCACTTCCGCTGCCCGCGGCGCTGGCCACTGCCGCATCGACATAGGCTTTGTTGGTGACATCGGCGGCGGCCGTTGGAATCGCCGCATTCTTGACCTTGAAGCTGGCCATGTCCAGATCCTGCGTGGCGGTGTGATCGCCCAGATTGTCTCCTGCGCCGCTGGCGTGGCTGGCATCCATGCTGATCCAGTCGGAGCCGTTGCAATACTGCATCACCGTGTGGTCCCGGTTGTAAAGCATATCCCCGTGATCGCCCACCGGGTTCACACACGCGGCCATCGCCGGCGCGGCGTAAAACCCGAACGCAAACAATCCAAACGCGGCCATCCGGCCGAAACAGCGAGAGATACCCTTATATGTGACCATCACAGACACCCGATTCCCCTAAAGAATAGCGCATACAACACGCGCAATATTACTTTAATTTTAAAGAAAATTTATTAAGAAAGCGCTACGACGCAGAACGCAGGCCAATAATATCCCAAGTTATTGGTACCGGACAATCTTTAATACGGTGTTTTTCTTCTCCCGCATCGCGGCAATTTCGGCCTTCAGCCGCTCGGCAAAGGCGTCGATCTTCTCGCTCCGGACAATTTCCACCGGCTCCCCCCTCGCCCCCGGCGTCGTGGCGACGAACAGGTTCCGGTCGGAGCCGAGGCGGCGTTTTTCCACCGTGATCAACGGAGTCTTCCCCGCCTCCTCCCGGAAGGAAATATAATAACGCCCCTGAATTTCGCCGAAGGAAAAATCCCGGAAAAACCCGGAATAGACATTCTGGCTATATATCTGGAAAATCTGGCCGAATTCGTAGCGTGTGTAGCCGACTCTGGCCCCATTCATCTGAAACGTCATGAAATGAGTATAGCACGGTTTTGGGGCTAGGCGAAGGGACGGGTTTTTTCTATGATGCCCGCCTGTAAACAATTAGGTTCGAAAAAATGTCCGATATATTCCGCGAAGTCGATGAAGCCCTGCAAAAGGAAAAAGCCGCCAAATTCTGGAAGGAATACGGCCCGACGCTTATTCTGGCCGCCGTTATCATGGTCGGTGCGACCGCCGCGACGACCGCCTACCAGACATGGAACCACTGGCGCGACCGCGAGGAGACGACCAAGCTGCTGAACGCCATGCAGTCTAAAGACATCGTCCCCGCGCTGGAGCAAGTGGCCTCCGACACGCGCGGCGGACATGAAGCCATCGCCCTGATGGCCGCCGCATCGAAGGAAGCGGACGAAAAGAATTTCGCGAAATCCGCAGATCTGTACGGCAAGGTTGCCGAAGACGGCTCCGCGCCGGATTACCTGTCCGACCTCGCCGTTATTCTCGGCACCCGCGCACAGCTTCTGGTTCCGGGCAGCACGCCGGACTACAAACCGCTCGCTGAGAAGATTGAGAAAGTCGCGAACGACAAATCCTCCCCGTTCCGCGTTCAGGCGAAAGTGGAAGCGGCCCTTCTTTATGGTGATGGTTTGAACGATTACGCAAAGGCGCTCTCCCTTCTCGACGGTATCGACAAGGAACGCGCGCCCGCCTCGCTCATTGAAAAAGGCCGCGCGATGCAGCAGGTCTATAAAAGCGAAGCCGCGCAAGCCGCACCGGAATCCAAACAGCAATAACTGACGGAGCCACTTCATGAGAAGATACAGCCTGATCCTGCCTGCCCTACTTCTGAGTGTCAGCCTATCGGCCTGCAGCGCATGGAACTGGCTTGGCCGCGACGAGGAGGAAAAACCTCTGCCGGGCGACCGTATCTCCGTTCTTGAATACGGCGACACGCTGCGGCCCGATGAAGATTCCTTAAGCGCTTACGAAGCGCCGGAGGCATGGACGAACGACATCTGGCCGCAGGCGGGCGGATATCCGAACCACGCGATGCAGAACCTCGCCCTTTCAAAAGGCGAATTGAAAAAAGTCTGGCGCAGCAGCATCGGCACGGGCGCGCGCAAGAAACTGCCACTCACCGCACAGCCGATCGTGGTCGGCAAAAGCATCTTCACCCTCGACACGGCCTCGAACCTCAGCGCCTTTTCCACCGAAGACGGCAAGCGCCGCTGGAGCGTCAAGGTCGGCACCGAAGCCGAAAAAGACCCTGTCATCAGCGGCGGCATCGCCTCCGAAGCAGGCATGGTCTATGTAACCGCAGGTTATGAGGAAGTCCTCTGCGTCGATGCCGCGAACGGCCAGATCAAATGGCGCGCCAAACTGCCCAACGCATCGCGCGCCGCGCCGACCATCATGAACGGGCGCGTGTTCGTGACGACGCTCTCCAACTCCGTTCTCGCGCTCGATGCCGCGAACGGCGCTGTCCTCTGGGAATATAGCGGCCTGTCCACTAGCACGGGCCTCGTCGGCGCGGCGAGTCCCGCCGCGACAACGGACATGGTTGTGCCAGCCTTCTCGTCCGGTGAAATCTACGCCCTTCGCGCCGGGAACGGCTCCGTCGCCTGGTCGGACAACCTTGCCTCCAGCCTCCAGCTTGGCGGCATGACGGCGCTTTCCGATATTCGCGGCCTGCCCGTCATCGACAACGATGTCGTCTACGCAATCTCCTTCGGCGGCAAGATGGCCGCCATCGACCTTCGCACCGGCGCCCGCCTGTGGCAGCGCGACATCGGCGGCGCGGAAACGCCCTGGGTTGCAGGAAACCGCATCTTCGTGATCAGCAACGAGGCGCAGATCGTCTCCCTCGACAAAAAAGACGGCGCGATCCAGTGGGTATCCCAGCTCGCGCGCTATAAAAACAAGGAAAGACGCGACGGCCCGATCATCTGGTCCGGCCCCGTCATGGCGGGCGGGCGCCTCCTCGCCTTCTCCACCGATGGCCGCGTGGCGGAGATCGACGCCGCAAAAGGCAGCCTGATCCGCGAATGGTCGGCGGGCGAAAGCGTCCAGATTGACCCGATCGTGGCTGGCGGTGCGCTTTACATACTCGACAATGACGGCGACCTGACGGCCTACCGCTAGGCCGCCATTTCTGCCGTTTTTTACGATTTTTCTGGCAAAAACAGGCGCTTGCCTCTAAAGACATAGGCCATGTACACCGTCGCAATCATAGGCCGCCCCAATGTGGGCAAATCGACCCTCTTCAACTGCATCGCAGGCAAGCAGCTCGCGATCGTCGATGACACGCCCGGCGTCACGCGCGACTGGCGCGAAACGCAGGCGTTTTTCTATGACCGCGACATCATCCTGATGGACACGGCGGGTCTCGAGGAATCGTTCGATGACTCCATTCAGGGACGCATGCGCCGCCAGACGGAAGAGGCACTCTCCCGCGCCGACGCCGTGATCTTCGTGATCGACGGACGCATCGGCCTGACCCCTACCGACAAGCATTACGCCCAGTGGCTCCGCAAGCAGAAAAAACCCGTCATTCTCGCCGTCAATAAATGCGAAAATGAAAAAACGGCAATGGCCGGTATAGCCGAATCCTACGGTCTTGGCTTTGGCGAACCCGTGCCGATTTCCGCCGCGCACGGCCACGGCATACACGACATTTATCTGTGCCTGGAACCGCACATGCCGAAGATTGCGGAAGACAAGCTGGAGGACGAGGAAAACGAATTTATCGACCTTAAGAAAATCGACGACCTCGAAGGCAATGAGGAATTCGATTTCGCAGCACTCGTCACCGATGAGGAGATCGAAGAAAAACCCCTGAAGATCGCCATCGTCGGCCGCCCGAACGCGGGCAAGTCCACGCTCGTCAACGCGCTGCTCAAAGACCAGCGCGTCATGACGGGGCCGGAGGCAGGGATCACGCGCGACGCAATCGCGATCGACTGGATATACAACGACCGCAAGATCAAGCTGGTCGACACGGCAGGCCTTCGCCGCAAGACGAAGGTACAGGACAAGATCGAAAAGATGGCCGTCGATGATACGATGCGCGCCATCCGCCTCGCCCAGATCGTCATCATGCTCGTCGAACCGGGCACCATGTTTGAAAAACAGGATCAGCAGATTGCGGAGCACGTCCTGAACGAAGGCCGCGCCCTGATCATCGCTGTCAACAAGTGGGATCTGGTGGATGACAAGAAAGCGGCGCTCGACCTGCTTCAATACCGTCTCGACACCGGCCTAGCGCAGGTAAAGGAACTGCCCGTCGTCACCATCTCCGCCCTCAATTCACGCAATCTCGGCGGCTTGATGGATGCGGTTATCCAGACTTACGGCACATGGACGAAACGTATCTCGACCGGCAAGATGAACCGCTGGCTCGCCGCGCGTGAAAGCCAGAACCCCGCGCCGCTGGTCTCCGGCCGCGCCAACCGCCTGAAATACATGACGCAGATCAACATCCGTCCGCCGACGTTCGCGCTCTGGGTGTCACAGGCGCCTGAACTTCCCGACACGTATAAGCGTTATCTCGTCAACGCGCTGCGCGCCGACTTCGATCTAAAAGGCGTTCCTGTGCGCCTTCTGATCCGTTCCAGTAAAAACCCGTTTAGCGATTAAGGCCATGACCGCAGAAAACCCCGCAATCAATCTCGAACTCGCAAAAGATTTTGAAGCATTAAAGGCGGAAGGCTTTTCCGGATTTCTACAGAAATATGACGCGCTGATCCTACAGTTCGGAATCGACTGGGGTATGCGCCTTCTGACGGCCGTCATAATCATCATCGCGGGCTGGATGATCGGCAACTGGATCAACCGCCGGTTTGAACGGATGAGACGGCTCGACGGCACGCTCAAGAATTTCCTCGGCGGCCTGTTCAAATATTCCATCATGTTCGTGGCGGTCATCACGGTGATCGGCCTGTTCGGCATTCCCATGGCATCGCTGCTCGCCGTTCTTGGCGCGGCCGGACTTGCCATCGGCCTCGCGCTTCAGGGAACGCTCTCCAACATCGCGTCCGGCGTCATGCTGCTCATCCTGCGCCCTTTCAACGTGGGCGATTACATCACATGGGGCAACGAAGGCGGCACGGTGAAAAGCCTCGGACTTTTCGGCACCGAGCTGGCGATGGCAGACAATGTCTATATCTTCGCCCCGAATTCGAAGATCTGGGGCAACGAAATCCGCAATTATTCGCGCAACATGCTGCGCCGTCAGGACATCACGCTTGGCATAAGCTACGACGATAATCTCGGCAACGCCGTCGCCATCATCAATCAGGTCCTTGCCGCCGACGAGCGCATCCTGAAAGAAGACGGCAAGGAGCCGCAGGTCGTGACCGATAAAATGAACGACTACACGATCGACCTGATCGTTCGTTTCTGGAGCAAGAATTCGGATTACTGGTCGCTGCGCTGGGACATCACGAAGACGCTCAAGGAAAAGCTGGAGGCCGAAGGCATCAGCCTTCCCCTCACACCGCGCCAGATGGCGGTCAGCGAGCCGGAAAAAGCCTCTACCTAGTCGAAGGAACGGCCAGCGTTTCGCCGTTCATCGTGCAATCATCACCGACCAGCTTCAGGAAGTGCGGCGCGATCTCGTCCGGCATCGGGCGCAGCTCGGGATTTTCGCCCGGATAGGCCTGCGCGCGCATTGCGGTGCGAACACGTCCCGGATCGAGGATGTTGACCTTTACATTCGTGTTCGCGCATTCAGCGGCATAGACTTTCGCCAGCGCTTCCAGCGCCGCTTTGCTCACCGCATATTCGCCCCAGTAAGCGCGAAGGTCCTGCGTCACGCCGGACGTAACGAAAACCGCACGGCCGTTCGGCGCGGCCTTGATCAATGGATCGAGCGTGCGGATCAGACGGTAATTCGCCATCACGTTCAAATTCATGACCTGCTGGAATTCATCCGGCTTCAGGTGGCCAAGCGGTGCAAGCGTGCCGAGCATCGCCGCATTGCCGACGAAGATATCGAGCTTCGGGAAATGCTGGTACAGCGTGGGGCCGAGCGCGTCCAGCTCGTCCAGCTTGAAAAGGTCGAGCGGCATGAGTGTTGCCCTGCCGCCGGCCGATTTGATTTCATCATCCACGGCTTCGAGACCGCCGATCGTGCGCGCGATCAGGATCACATGCGCGCCCTGTTTCGCCAGCAGTTTCGCCACCGCCGCGCCGATACCGCGCGAGGCCCCGGTGATCAGGGCCGTTTTGCCTTCGAGAGAGTGATTAGTCATCGACAGATACCAACATTTTTGCGCCAAGTTTGGCTTTGACTTTGGGGGTGGAACACCCTGCGATCTTGTCCACCAGTTCGACAGGATATTCGCCCGTAAAGCATGCGTCGCAATATTGCGGAGAGGCGTTGTTGCGTTTCGCCTCGCCCATCGCCTGATACAGACCGTCGACGGAGATGTAGGAAAGAGAATCCACGCCGATATGATCGGCAATCTGCTGCACGGTATGCGTATGCGCCATTAGGTCTTCGGTGGACGGCGTGTCGATGCCGTAGAAACAGCTATGCGCCGTCGGCGGTGAGGAAATGCGCATATGCACTTCCTTCGCGCCCGCCTGACGAACCATCTCGACAATCTTGCGCGACGTGGTGCCGCGAACGATGGAGTCATCGACAAGGACGACAACCTTGTCCTTCAGATACTGGCGGTTGGCATTGTGTTTCAGTTTGACGCCGAGGTGCCTGATCTGCGCCGTCGGTTCGATAAAGGTGCGGCCGACATAATGATTGCGGATGATGCCGAGCTCGAACGGCACGCCGCTCGCCTGTGAATAACCGATCGCGGACGGCACGCCGGAATCCGGCACGGGCACGACGACATCGGCATTCGCAACAGGCGCTTCCCTGGCAAGGATTGCGCCGATATTCTTGCGCATTTCATAGACGGAATGCCCTTCCATCACGGAATCCGGACGGGCGAAATAAACATATTCGAAAATGCACAGGCGCTTTTCAGTTTTCTTGAACGGCTGCATGGAGCGGATACCGGACTTGTCGACAATCACCATCTCGCCGGCATCGATATCGCGCACGTAATCCGCGCCGATAATATCGAGCGCACAGCTCTCGGACGCGAGGATGTAGGAACCGCCGAGCTTGCCGAGCACCAGCGGACGGATACCATGCGGGTCGCGGAAGGCGACCAGGCCCAGGCCCAGCACCACGCTGACCACTGCATAGCCACCCTTGCAGCGGCGGTGCACGCCGGCCACCGCGCGGATCGCCGCTTCCGGGCTGAGCTGGCGCTGCTGTTCCAGTTCGTAGGCGAACACGTTCAGCAGCACTTCGCTGTCCGAATCGGTGTTGACGTTGCGGCGGTCCTGTTCGAACACCTGCTGGCGCAGCGCCTCGGTATTGATCAGGTTGCCGTTGTGGGCCAGCGCGATGCCGTACGGCGAATTGACGTAGAACGGCTGCGCCTCGTCCATGCCTTCCGAACCGGCGGTCGGGTAACGCACGTGGGCGATGCCGACGCTGCCTTCCAAGGTGGACATGGTGCGGGCATCGAACACATCGCGGACCAGGCCGGTGGCCTTCTGCACGCGCAGGCGGCTGCCATTGGCGGTGGCGATGCCCGCCGCGTCCTGGCCACGGTGCTGGAGGACGGTCAAGCCGTCATACAACTGCCCGGCGACGTTCTGGTTGCCGACGATTCCGACGATGCCACACATG
>QFNK01000040.1 GCA_003240795.1 Micavibrio aeruginosavorus
GTTTGTCTTGTCTGGTGCGTGTCATTGAATGCCAACGAATCGGTTTTTTACACTTGATACCTTATCCTTCCGATTACGGAGGGACAAGACAAGGAATAAAGTAATCCAGCACCTTAACGCAAATTTTGCGATGCCGGACGGCCTTATCCTTCAAGTCTAGCGCGTATTGCTGTCGCGAAGCAAACCCTTGGAGCGCATGGCGGCCACGACGCGGCCCTTATAGGGGTGGCCAAAGCGGGGTGTGCGGGAATGATAATGGGCGATCGCCTGGGACAGGGAGCCCGTTTCGTTCATGTGCGTGCGCAGAATCCATGCGGAGACGCCCATATTCGTACAGGGATCGTCGCGGACCCAGCGGTAGGCGGTGGTTTCCTCCACGCCCCATTTCTCCGCGAGGAGCGGAATCCAGAGCGTGTTGATCTGCATCGGACCCAGATCGTAGGAGCCATTGTCGTTCGGGCCCACGGCCTGACCGACCTTGCCGCCCTCGACCTGATGGATCCCGACCATAACGGCAGGCGGCACAGAATATGTCTGTGCGGCCAACATCAAACAGGCGGCGAGTATTTTCGTCATGAATCCATTAAGTCATAAAACAGGTTAAGGAAGTTTTAGCGGGAACCCGCCGAGAGGTGCAAATCATAGCAAAAGCCTGTGGATAAATAAATCCCCCAACCGCGGGGTGGGGGATTTATAGAAATTCTATTTTTTCTTGAAGAAGGACATCGGGCTTCCACCGGCCTGCTGCGCGGGGGCGGCGGGGGGCGGGGGCGGCGGTGCGGCTGGTTCTTCCGGTGCGGACACGGCCGGTTTCACACCGCCGCCGCCACCGCGACCCGATACGCCGCCAAGACCGCCCATGGAGGTCGTTAAAACTTCGAGCATCACCGCCTGGCGCTCGAACGAGCCCCAGACCGTGCTGATATCCGCTTCCTGCTGCGCGTCCGGCCCGGCCGTTTTCAGGCGTGCTGTCTCGGAAATATGGGCGGCGGCATAAATGCGGCCCAGCGCCGAAAGAATAACCAGTTCGGACATCGCGTTCGCATCGGGCGGCAGCATGGTCAGGATTTCCTTCGCGCGCGCGCCGAGGCGATCGGAGACATCCTGAATCAGGCGTGTTTCCGACTGGCCGAAGGAAAAGTCGGCAATCGCGGAGATGGCGGGAAGCAATGCATGCATCGCGTAAATGTTGGTCTGCACCGGATCAAAAAACGGCGGAACGGTTTCCAGCGTTTCAAGGCGCGCGGCATGTTCGGCCGCCGGCGAGAAATTGTCTGCGAAGACGATCACGGATTCCAGCGCCTTTACCATGCGGCGCGTGTCGTTTTCTGCCGGAACGCGGCCATTGTTCTTGTAAAAATCGGCGACCATGCCGCCCGCCAGCGCGGACAGGGCGACGCGGATCGCGTCGGCGTCACCGTCGCCGGTTTTCAAATTCATGGATTGCGACAGGGCGATCCCCATCTTGACGCTTTCGGACAGAAGCGAGGCCACGGTCTGGGCGTCCTGCGCCTCAGCATCGGGGTTTGACGAGCGGATACTGACCGCGCCCGTCAAAGGCGCGCCGACTTTATCCAGCAGTTCGAGGAGGAATTGCGTGCGCGTATCCATGGTCATAAACTATAAATTCCCAAAAACCCAACTCTATCAACCCACTGGCCGGACTACCCTTGCGGCGGAACGGCCAGTTACAGGTCACTTTACCCTGTGACGGTTAACGGGGAGTTTACCGCGACATTTCGCTAAACCCAAGGATTAAAATGGAAAATGGCCCCGAAAGGCCATCGATAAGCCGCCTAAAATACAATTTGCACGCGGCGGAAGTTTTTTGCATTGCCTGCAATATTATGATAAATCCGCAGATAATCATGAACCAGCTTAAGGGAAACTCCAGAGATTTAAACGGTCTTTGCGAGCCACAGAAATGAAGAACGACGATTTACGCGCGAAAATTCATACCAAGGTGGACGAGTTGTCCGACCAAAGACTTTCCGAGCTTTGGGCGTTTCTTGCCAATCCTCAAGCGCCATCAACTACCAAGCCGATCCCGACCGAACCACCCGGCGGTCAGCTCTATGAAAATCGTTCCGACAGGGCCGAAACGGCTCCCGAGTTTATTCAGCGTGTTTATGGCGAGTGGCTCGACGGCACTTTCACACGCGTCGATCTTCGCAATCTCGACGCTAAGGCGGCGGCGGGCTTGCACAATTGGGAAAAAAACCATCGGCAACGGGCCAAAATCAATTTACCGACGAAAAAAGAGCGGACGGATGCTATTTTAAAAGCCCCTAATGCTGTGGCAGACCCCTTCGCTGTAGCGCGAGCCATCAACGCGGAACGAGGTCGTCGGTCGAGAGCAAAAGCTAAGCAACCATAAAATTTGTAGTTTAATGCCTACTGCACAGCGGGCGTGCTGGCCGACGGGAGGTCGGCAATCATGCCCGGAATGTCCTTTACCGCGCCGCGGATGATTTTTACCTCGCCCGTGCGGGAGCGGTAGACGGTCAGCGGCGTGACGTTGAATTTCCACGCCTGCATCACGGCCATGTTTTTCTGGATCGACTGGGTGGAGATATCGCTTTTCGCCGGGATGGCATCCTTGTCACCGGCGAGATGTTTGTAGAAACGCTGCTCCCCATCCGGCGCGGCGAGAAGAAACGCCGCCTGCGGCAGGCTGCCCTCGATAAAGCCTACGGGGATCAGGCGCACCTGCACCAGACCCTTGTCGAGATAATCCTTCTTCAATTCATTGATGAATTTGTGGCAATGCGGGCATTGCGGGTCGATGAAGCTATAGACCACGGGCGCGTTCGCCTTGCCAAGGCGCAGCGTGTTCGCGCTCTGCACATCCGTGAACATACGCTCCGCCGGGGTTTTTGTGTTAAGCGCGGAGCTGACGCTTTCGGGCGCGGCTGGCGGCGTTGCCGATGGTGCCTCGCCTTCCGCCAGCAGATCGAGGAGCGGGCCGCCCTGCGCCTGAAGTTCGCGCACCTGATCGACCGTGATCGGCTCCCCTTCATTGCCGAACATAAGTCCCGTTACGAACGCCTTCTTGTCCGGCGTGACATAGTAATATTGTTCCTGCCCCTGATAGATCGCGATCCAGCCATCCATGCCGTGCTGTGTTCCCAGATAGCGCATCTGCGCGCCGCGGTCGGCGAGTGCCTGCAGCGATTCCGGCAAGGCGGGCAGGCTGGTTTGCGCGAAAGACGGCGCGGCCAGTGTCAGAAGGGCGGCGGCAAGAAGGAAAAAACGCATGGGGGATCCTTTTGGTGAATGCGGCGTAACTGAATCTATCTTACGGGAGTATGACTGCAAAGATCAAAAATCCCGCGCGCCGATTTGAATCATGGCGAAAATAAGGACAAAGCCAATCATTTCAATATGCTGGCCTGTCCGGTTTCGCTTTGAAATCCTGCGAAATGACCCTATATTCTACTTAAGTACAAAAATCGGTTTTAACCCTAGGAGATTAAAAACCATGTCTGACAATTTCGGCTATCAACAACCTACCGTGCAACGCGCGGGAACGTCTGTCGATGCAGGTCTGAAAGCGCATATGCAAAGCGTTTACAACCGCATGACGGCTGGCGTGTTCATCACGGCGCTGACAGCCTATATCGTATCAAGCAGCCAGGCGCTGATGACGCTTTTCCTCGGCGGCCCGCAGGCTTTCATCATCATGCTGGCCCCGCTGGCCATCGTCTGGTTCGGTTTCCGTCCGGAGCGTATGACGCCGTCGCAACTGCGCCTGTCCTTTATCGCGCTGTCGGTTCTTTACGGGATCAGCTTCGCAACGATCTTCGCCGCCTATACAACGGCAAGCATCGCGCAGGCGTTCTTTATGGCGACGGCCCTGTTCGCAGGTCTTAGCATCTTCGGCTACACGACGAAGAAAAACCTCGATGGTCTCGGCACGTTTGCCGTCATGGGCGTGATCGGCGTTCTCGTCCTCTCCCTCGGCACGATGGTTGCCGGCATGTTCGGCGTCGATGTCAGCATGATGCAGACGGTGATTTCCGGTATCGGCCTTCTGGCTTTCTCCGGCATCACGGCATGGCAGACACAGACGACGAAGGAGATGTATCATCCTTCCTACGGCGATGATGCAAACTCCCGCATGGGATGGGCAGCCGCGCTCAATCTCTACATCAGCTTCATCGCGATCTTCCAATACCTGCTGCATTTCGTCGGCAACCGCGAGTAGAATTCGCACTCGATAAAACTCAAAAAGGCCCGCAGCAAAAACTGCGGGCCTTTTAACCTTTTGGATATACATTTGTATTAAATTCGAAATAAGGATGAAAACATCCGCATAAAATCATAAGTTGTACTCATGGGCCAATTTTTAAAGGGTTCCGCGCGACTTCATGATGCACAGACAAATCCTCCTGATCGACGACAATAAAAACCTGGCCGACATGTATGCGAGAACGCTGGAGATGGAAAATTTCCATGTGCAGTGCGCTTATACGGGTAGGGACGCGCTTGATATTCTGGAACGCGAGAGCTCCTCGCCCGACCTTCTCATGCTCGATGTCAGGCTGCCCGATATGAACGGGCTGGAGCTTTTATCGCGCCTCAAGGAAATCGGTTTCAACATGCCGGTCATCATCATGACGGGACACGCCTCCATCAATATCGCGGTTGAGGCGATGCAGAAAGGCGCGGCGGATTTTCTGGTGAAGCCGTTTACCACCGACAGGCTTGTTGAAAGCGCGATGCGCGCGATGGAGTCCGCCGGGCTCCTGCTAAAGGCCGGGATGGACATGGCGCAGGACCCGCCTGCGAATGTTTCGCCTGTCATTCAGCGCACGGGTTTCGGCGGATTTATCGGCATTTCACCGCCGATGCAGCTTGTCTACGACATCATAGAAAATGCCGCGAAATCCAACGCGACCGTCTTCATCACAGGGGAATCCGGTACGGGAAAGGAAATCTGCGCGGAGGCCGTCCATGCCTGCTCGCGCCGTGCGAAAGCGCCCTTCATCGCGATCAACTGCGCCGCCATACCGCATGACCTTCTGGAATCCGAACTGTTCGGCCATGTCAAAGGCGCGTTTACCGGCGCGGTCGCCGACCGTGAGGGCGCGGTGTCACAGGCGCATGGCGGCACGTTGTTCCTCGACGAAATCGCAGAGATGACGCCGGAGATGCAGAGCAAATTGCTGCGCTTCCTGCAAAACCTCACCTTCCGCAAAGTGGGCGGCAGCAAGCTTGAAAAGGCAAACGTGCGCGTGATCTGCGCGACGAACCGCGATCCCCTGGACGAGATAAGACAGGGGCGATTGCGGCAGGACCTTTATTACCGCCTGCATGTCATTCCCGTCCATATGCCGCCGCTGCGCGCACGCCCCGCCGATATTGTCGATCTTGCGGATTATTTCCTGAAGCTTTATGCGCGCGAGGAAGACAAGTCATTCCGCGGTTTTTCGCGCGAGGCAGAGGCCATCATGCTGCGCTATGACTGGCCGGGAAATGTCCGGCAATTGCAGAATATCGTGCGCGGGATTGCCGTTCTGCATGACGGCGCCGCGGTTACGCCGTCGATGCTGCCTGCCGATATCCAGCCGTTACCGCAGCGCCGCCTTGAAAGTCAGGATGGACAGCATTCGGGGACGCTATCGGCCAGCGCCGTGCATCCGTTGTGGCGGGTTGAACGAAACGCGATCGAAAGCGCCATCGCATTGTGTGAAGGGAATATCCCGAAAGCGGCGGCGATGCTTGAGATATCACCCTCCACCATCTACCGGAAAAAGATGGTTTGGGAAAAACACCTTTCCTGATCACCGCGCAAAAGCCCCCTTCCGGCCGCGCGCAGGTCGGCAGCTTGCTTGACCCGTCCGCCGTGCGGGGCTACCTTGCTGCAATCAATAAAGAGAGAAGGAAATTTTCATGCTTCAGGAATTCAAAAAGTTTATCGCACGCGGGAATGTCTTCGATATGGCCGTCGGTATCGTCATGGGTGCGGCCTTTACCGCTATCGTCAATTCCGCCGTGGCCGATCTGGTCATGCCGGTTATCGGCGTAATCACGAGCGGCGTTGATTTCGGGGACAAGTTCTTTGCGCTGAACGGCGAAAGCTATACGACGCTGGCCGCCGCCAAAGAGGCCGGTGCGCCCGTCATCACGTACGGCGTTTTCGTCAATGCGGTGATCAACTTCTTCATCGTTTCGTTTGTTATCTTCATGATGATCAAACAGGTAAACCGCCTGAAAAAAGCGGAAGAAACCGCCCCAGCCGAGCCGCCGGCAGATGTCCGCCTCCTGACCGAAATCCGCGACCTTTTGAAAGACAAACAATAGGCTTTTCCTCTTTAAAACAGCCTCCGGAAACGGGGGCTGTTTTTTTGCTTGATTAAGGGATGAGACTTCCCTATTTTCGCGACACCAGAATACATTCCTCGCGTGGGGGTATAGCTCAGCTGGGAGAGC
This sequence comes from Micavibrio aeruginosavorus, assembly GCA_003240795.1. Lineage (GTDB taxonomy): Bacteria > Pseudomonadota > Alphaproteobacteria > Micavibrionales > Micavibrionaceae > Micavibrio_A > Micavibrio_A aeruginosavorus_B. Next base: position 6,436 of record QFNK01000040.1, read on the forward strand.
GCTTGCATGGCATGCAAGAGGTCGGCGGTTCGATCCCGCTTACCTCCACCAATTTTCCTCCACTTCCTTTTCTTTGATCAAGACAGCTTGTCCGCCTTTGAATTTGCGGTATTATTTGCCTTGGTTCTTTATGTTCCAAATTCTTCGCAGTCCTCTACCGTTCAGGGAAAATTAACTATTATGAAAAAAGTTGTTGCGTTTTTAGCTCTGGTTATGTTAATTGCACCTCTGTCCGCATGCTCCAACACTGCCAATGGCGCCGGACAGGATTTGGAAAACATGGGACGCTGGATACAGGAAACGGTTTAACGACCTGGCCGGCGCCCTCCTTACAGGGGAATTTAAGCATGATACGTTTCATTATGGCCTGCATGGTTGTCGTCGCTCTGTCGATTTTCGCCACGACCGCCCAGTTCATGGTTCAAGGCATTGAAGGCGCCCGCCAAGAAGTCGCCGCACGCAACGTGGAACAACCGGAACAGGTTGCCACAGCGCCGGAGCAAGCCGCGCCGCAAGAGCAGAGCGTGAATGTCGCCGCCGAGGAATTCACCACACCGGACATGCTCAACAATATCGAAACGGCCGCAGGCGCGGATGACTTCCCGGCCGAAAGCTTCACCAATCAGGCACCTGCCGGTCTGGAAGATGACGAAGTTCCGGCCGCCCCCGTCATGATGACGGATGAGGCCGCAGGAAACGCCGAAGCGAATTAATCAAAAAGAGTTTCATGGTTTAAAAAAAACCGCCCTTTAAGAGGGGCGGTTTTAATTTTTGCGCGGGAGCGGCAGCGATTAGAAGCGCTTGCTCAGGTTGAAGTAGTAGCGCGGGCTCTTGTCGTTTTCCGTCTCGACTTCACGCGTCAGCGGAAACGCGACGGCGAAACCGGCCTGAACATCGAGCGGCAGGTCAAGGCGAACGCCCGGACCCGCGGATGCGAGGGAATCACGCTCCTGCGAGGATGTCGTCGCATCCTTGTTCCATACGCGGCCTATGTCATAGAAGCCGTACAGCTGATAGCTTTCGATAAAGCTGTTACTGAACGGCACAGGTTCCTTCCACTGAAGTTCGACCGTACCGGCAATACCGTCATCGCCCGCAATTTCGGACGGGTCGTAACCGCGGCCGAACTGCATTCCGCCGATCGAGAATTCCTCGGAAGACAAAAGCGCATCGCTGGCTTTTTGTCCACGTGCCGCCAGAAGGAGGTTTATGGAGCCGGTCACGCGCTGCAAGCGTTGCAGCTCAAGCGTCACTTTCGTGAAATTCGGATCGCCTTGCGCGCGGGAAAGGTTTTCATCACCCTCATCGCTTGCAAACAGGCCTATGCCTTTGGAAAGTTCGACATCCACCGTGTTCGCCGCAGGGCCGATCAGCGTTTCAACCAGTTCATAGCGGCCGCCGAGGCGCAGGGCGCTGATACGGTCGCGGCGCGTTTCTTCCACGTTGTTCGCGGAACGGACGCGGCGCCAGTCATAGTCGAAACGTCCCGTCAGGTTTTCCGTGCGGGAGCGGATGAACGGGTGCGACACGCCGACATTCAAAAGGTAAGAGCGGCCGCGGACATCGAATTCTTCCAGATCATAGCCCGGTTCCGTGTCCGTCACGTTTGCGCGGGCATGCGCCTTCGTGCCGTACGCTCCGACAGGCTGTTCATAGCCGATGGAGCCGTAGGCCAGTTCGTACCAGCTTTGCGGAGCGACAACCGTTTGGAGCGTGATGGCTTCGTTCAGGCCGAGCATGGAGTTCAGCGTTACCGCGCCGCCAACCTGTACGGGACCGAGATAGCGGCTTCCGAAATTATCGACGCTGAGAAGCGCATCAACCGGATCATACGACAGGATGATGTCCATGTCGGACGCGCCGGGCGTGGTGGCGGACGGGCTCAATACGCTGCGCGCCGTTACGCCGGGCAGGTCGTTGATCAGCAGAAGCTGGCGTTCCAGTTCGGCCGCATTCAGGGCGCCGCCAGCGTTGATTTTTGCGGCATATGCCTCGATATCGCGCGTGTTGATCGGCGCGTTCGCGTTTTCCTTGCGGATGTTGATTTTATCGACGAACCCTTCGACGACCTGCAGGCGAACGGTGCCGTCCTCGATCGTTTGCGGCGGCACCACAACCTGCGTCAGGATGTAGCCGTCGTTGCGGTATTTCATCGTAATGTCGTTCGCAATGCCGAACACCTCGGCCAGGGATATGTTCTGACCGATTTTCCCTGCATACAGAGCGCGGATTTCGCTCTCTTTATATGTGGAGGCGCCATCGACCGTCAGACCTTTCAGCGTAAAGTTGACCTTTTCCGCGCCGGCCGGAGCCTGTACGGAGCCGCCAGCTTTCACCTGCACATCAGGCGTTACATCGGGAAGAACATTTTCGCGGCGAAGACGCTCACCGGCAAGACCGGGGTCGGCCGCGCTCTGCGCGAATGCATCATGTGCCGCCGTCATAATGGACGCTGCGGATACGGCAAGAAGCGCCGCCGTGCGGAGAGCGTAAAAGTGGGTTTTGGCGCGCATGACTGTCTGACCTTATGGAATATATTATGTGCAAAAAATTCGGGAGATTTTTATTCCCGTTCATTTCGAAACTACTCGAAGACGGACACAACGGCAAGTAGGGGTTATAGGAAAATTATTTCCCTGTGAGAATTATGTCTAATTGTTTGTAATTCTTGATTATTAAGTTTTTTCTAATGCTTACAAAGAATTATCCACACGCCGGCAATTACGAATCTTGTTGTTTCGATAATGGAAAAATGGCATGTATCTAGGCGGTCAAATCTGCCCGAGCCGCAGCATTTTAGACGCATACCCTTAAAAATTCGTAAAGATTTAAAAAACGCCGTTAGGAGAAGTCATGAACACGCAACGCAGACAACCGTCCAGCATCCTCGCAAAATCGCGCATGCGCTCCTATCTTTTCAGCACGGCGCTCACGGCGGCGGGACTGATTGCAATGTCTTCCGCGGCATCCGCGCAAAACTGGACGGACCACGTTGCGGAACAACCGGGCGGCATCAGCATCGACACAAGCGTGCCAAACACAACGAACATCCAGCAGCATCTGGACATGGTCAAAGTCCGCGGTAACGGCGACATCAATGCCGGATGGACGGTCAACCTGAACCAGCCGGGCAGCAGCTCCAAATATGTTCTTTACGACACCAAAGAAGACCCGACGAAAATCCTCGGCAACCTGAACGCAAACGGCCGCGTTTACATCTTCGATTCAAACGGCGTTATTTTCGGCGCGGGCTCCCAAGTCAATGTCGGCTCTATCGTTGCATCTACCGGCAACATCTCCGACCAGAAGATGACGACATGGAGCATTGGCGTCGATCGATTCGTCGACCCCTTCTGGCTCAACAACTCACACTTGTCTGATAAGCTCGGCTGGGACCTTCCTTACACACACACGAACACATTCACACGGCCCCTCATTTTCGAGAATGAGACGGGGATCAAGTCAAAGCCTGCA
>QFNK01000041.1 GCA_003240795.1 Micavibrio aeruginosavorus
TTCATATCTTTGTTCTATGTATGATCTTGTGGGGGAATGGTCCTGACGGTCATAGGATAAAATATGTATGAGATTTATTCAGAGTCCGTGACACGCCGTTATAGGGGTTATCAGCCTGTGTGAATCCGTTCACGCTGCCTGTGGGGTTTTGAAGAGGTGGTGTGAAGGGAGATTAGGGAGACAATCGGAATCGTTGTTTTCGGTCTGTGGGTAAAATTCGGGATGAGATTCAATCCCCGATTCCCACAGGACCTACAACTACTAAATCCTTAATAAAATATTTATATGAATTTATTGAATGATCTGCTTTTATCCATCCTGTGATGACGCAAAACAGAAAACCGATGCTCGATGTTCTAACGCGAAGGGTGCCTGAAAAGGTTCCCTTCTGGCTTATGCGTCAGGCGGGAAGATATCTTCCGGAGTATCGCGAACTTCGCAAGGAAGCGGGAAGTTTTCTTGATCTTGTCTACAATCCTGTGCAGGCGGCAGAAGTAACCGTCCAGCCTTTGCGGCGTTTCGGGATGGATGCCGCAATTCTTTTTTCGGATATTCTGGTGGTGCCGCATGCGTTGGGACAGGACGTCCGGTTTGAAGCCGGTGAAGGCCCGCGTCTGGAGGCGCTTCGATCCGAAAGCGATTTTTCAAAGCTTGATTTGTCGATGGTGGAAAAAAGAACCGCCGCTGTTTTTGAAACGGTCGCACGCGTCCGGTCGATGATGGCGGAAGAGTTCATGGACAAAACCGCGCTGATCGGTTTTTGCGGATCGCCGTGGACGGTCATCTGCTACATGATCCAGGGCGGCAGCAGCCGTGATTTCGAAGCGCCCCGCCGCTGGGCGATGCATGATCCGGATTCTTTCCAGAAACTGGTCGATATCGTTGTCGAGGCCAGCTGTATCTACCTTGCGGGTCAGATCCGCGCGGGCGCCGAAGTCATTCAGCTTTTCGAGAGCTGGGCCGGACTTCTGGACAGCGATGAATTCGCCCGCTGGGTGATTGAACCCACGAAGAAAATACGCGGTTTCCTCAAGACGAATTTTCCCGATATTCCGGTCATCGGCTTTCCACGCGGTGCGGGCGTTCTGATGCTTCCCTACGCGCAGCAGACGGGTATCGACTGTATCGGGATAGATCAGGGCGTCGATCCGTTCTGGGCGGCGGAAAACCTGATGCCGATTTTGCCGGTTCAGGGCAATCTTGATCCGATGCGCCTGCTCGCGGGTGGAAAACCCTTGCTTGAGGGTATGGATCGGGTTTATCAAGCCTTTGCCGGAAAGCCGTTTGTTTTTAACCTCGGCCATGGCGTCATCAAGGAAACCAAGCCGGAGCATGTGCGCGTTCTGGCCGATACAGTCAACGGGTGGAGCGTATGAGTAAAACAGCCATCGTTCTTTTCAATCTCGGCGGGCCGGATTCCAAGGCCGCCATTCGTCCCTTCCTGTTCAATTTTTTCACCGACCCGAACATCATCCGCCTTCCCTATCCGTTCCGGTTCATGATCGCATGCCTGATCGCGTGGCGCCGCTCGAAGAAGGAAGCCGGCGACAGCTACGGTGAGCTTGGTGACAAATCGCCCCTGCTTGAAAATTCGCAAGCGCAGGCGGATGCGCTGGATGCCTTGCTGAACGCGCGCGGCGGCGATGAGTATAAATCCTTTATCGCGATGCGTTACTGGCATCCCATGGCGGACGAGACGGCGCAGAAGGTCAAAGACTGGAATCCGGACAGAATCGTTCTGCTGCCGCTTTACCCGCAATATTCCACGACGACGACGCGCTCCTCCTTCCAGGTCTGGACCAAAGCCTGTGACAAGATCGGTCTGCACACCCCGTTCAAACTGGTCTGCTGCTATCCGTCCGATAACGGGTTTATCAGGGCGAGCGCCGACAATGTGCGCGCCGTGTATGAAAAGGCGCTTGCGGAAACGGGCCAGCGTCCCCGCGTGCTTTTCTCCGCCCACGGCCTTCCCGAAGATATCGTCAAGGACGGTGACCCCTATCAGGCGCAGTGCGAGGCAAGCGCGCGCGACATTGCCGCCGCGACCGGTATCGAGGGGCTCGACTGGCAGATATGCTATCAAAGCCGCGTGGGTCCGAAAAAATGGCTCGGCCCGTCAACGGAAGAGGCATTGAAGAAAGCGGCTTCCGACCATGTTCCCGTTGTCATCCTTCCCCATGCCTTCACGCAGGAGCATGTGGAGACCCTGGTCGAGATCGAAATCGAATATCGCGAGATGGCGGAAGAAATGGGGCTGCATGCCTTCTACCGCGTGCCGACCGTAGGTGTTCATCCTCTGTTTATCGAAGGGCTTGCGAATATGGTTGCGGGATCAACCGCGCATCCGTGCGTTGCGCCTGACACAGGCGCCCGCATTTGCCCGTCGGGTTTTAAAAATTGCGCGATGCAGGAATTCGCCAAGTTCAATGCCGCGCCATCCTGCTGCGGCTGTGCGGGGCATTGACCGTGCAGGAATTCATCTTGTCAGGATATCTCTGGTTCAAGGCGCTTCACGTCATAGCGTTCATTAGCTGGATGGCGGGATTGCTCTACCTGCCGCGCCTTTTCGTGTATCACGCAGATGCGGCCAAAGGTTCGCAGGTGTCCGAGACATTCAAGACAATGGAATACAGGCTTTATTCCTACATCATGCGTCCCGCGATGATCGCGACATGGGTGTTCGGCGCGATGATGCTCTACGCTAACTGGCAGGGCATCATGTCCATGGGGTGGATGCATGCGAAGCTGACACTTGTCATAGGTATGACAGGCGTTCACCATGTTTTCGGTGCGTGGTTGAAAAAATTCGCGGCTGATGAAAATATGCGTCCCGCGGGGTTTTACCGTATCTGGAACGAGGTTCCGACGCTTATCATGATCGCGATCGTCCTGCTCGCCGTCGCGAAGCCTTTTTAATTCATCCTGAATTGCAGGGCCGGGCTGCCTTGCAGCTCCATCAGATGTTGCGCCATATATAAATGGCCGAGTATTTCCTCATTGCCCTTATAGATTTTATGCGCCATGTCGTGCATCGTCCTGAAAAGGCTTCGCGGCTCATACTCCATCGTCAGCCAGTGATCCATATAGTCCTTGCCGATCTTTATATTTTCGGACGGGCCATCCTCTTTTTTCAAACGTCGCATGAAGCGGTCCATGGAATCGTAGATCAGGGACTGCTGCGAAATCGTACCCTTCGTCTCGTCCGGCGCGTAGATGCGGAATTTGTATCTGTCCTCTTCGCCATCGGGCATCGGCACCGCGACGTGATAACTGCGTAGTTCGGTATTGTGTATATGCATCATCGTCATCAGCGCGTAGGAAAGGCTTCGCTGGATGGATATATCAAGCGCGATGTTTCTCGGGAACGGCGTACCATCGACTTGTGATGCCACAGGGCCCATCCTGTCGGCAATTTTTGCGCTCAGGCGAAATGAATATTTAAGCTGCTCTTCCTTCAGTCCCATATCGTCTGCGCAAAAATCAATGATACCCGCCAAGCACAAGATGGTTGTGCCTGTTCCTGTCTTTTTCCAGCCCGTCTTCCTGTTCGATCGTCTGACGGATATGCTGCATCGAAAGTTTCAGGTGCGCGTAATGACCGCCCATCATTGCGGCTTCGTAATGCTCGCGCGTGAGATAGGCTCTAGGCTCAACAGTGCCAAGAAGTTGTGTTTGACCGTCGCTCTCGGCGAAAAGTCTTGCGGCTTCTTTTGAGAACGTCGCAATGCCGCCTTCCTCGGAAAAGGCAGCATCATAAAAACTATCGACCGTGAGAAGGGCGTCTTCGTTTTCCTCTATGTAGGATTCCAGAAGTTCATACAGGCCCATCTTGCTCTGACATACGACTGTTGCTTTTTCGGCGGACATCATCACGCGCGGATTTATGTTCAAATCATCCAGTTCGTTTATACATTCGGCAACCCGGCCCATGATGATCTCTCGCTCCTCATCATCCGCGTCTTCCCTGCACCTAAATGTAAAGCCGTTGTATCCGTTCACCTTGATCGCAACATAATGGAAGTCATTGGGATCGACATTGTACATGCGGATGATTGCCATGCCGATCGTCTGCGCCATCAGATGCGCCGACCGGTCGGGTTTCTGGTGCTGCTTTTTTTCTTCGGCGGCTTTTGGCGGATCGTTGGGGGGCGCTGGCGGCGCCGCTTCCTTTCTGGGAGGGCGAAGTAAACTGATAGGCGACGCAGAGTTTAAAAACGCTTTTTTCATACTTCCCATATACAACGCCAGTTTTATGGATAGTTGCAAGCGCTTTCGCTAATTTTCCCGTAATAATTAATCTATTGACAGGACGGGGTTTTTTATATAGAACCAAGCTGTCTTTTCGGAAATTCCTCGACATTGCAAAGTTTTTGCGGCTTTCCGCCAGGCGCCAGAAACCTCTGAACAAGAGAGTCGGCAGCCGGACAAAGAAAAATTAACATATTTCCTTAATACTGAACTAGAGAGACTTGCTACAACCCTTTTAATCTCCATACCTGTTGCCGGCGTTCTGCCGCACATGCTTTTCAAGCGGATTTTTCCATGAATTTACAAGAACTTAAAACAAGATCACCGGCGGAACTCCTCGCATTTGCGGAAGAGCTAGGCATTGAAAACTGCGCCTCGATGAGGAAGCAGGACATGATGTTCGCCATACTGAAAAATCTGGCGGAAGAAGGGGTGCCGATCTCCGGCTCCGGCGTTCTCGAGGTTTTGCAGGACGGTTTCGGCTTTCTGCGCGCCCCGGAAGAAAACTACCTGCCAGGCCCGGACGACATTTATGTCTCCCCGAGCCAGGTTCGCCGTTTCGGCCTCCGTACCGGTGATATCGTCGAGGGCGAAATCCGCGCCCCGAAAGATTCCGAGCGTTACTTCGCGCTCCTGAAAGTGGACACGATCAACGGCGAACTGCCGGAAAAAGTCCGCCACCGCATCAACTTCGACAACCTGACGCCGCTCTACCCGGAGCGCAAGATCAAGCTGGAAGTCGATGATCCGACCAAAAAGGCCTTTACGCAGCGCGTGATCGAACTGGTCTCCCCGCTCGGTTTCGGCCAGCGTGCCCTGCTCGTCGCCCCGCCGCGTACGGGTAAGACGGTCATGTTGCAGAATATCGCGCATTCCATTGCGACGAACCATCCGGATGCCTACCTGATCGTTCTTCTGATCGACGAACGTCCGGAAGAGGTGACAGACATGGCGCGTTCGGTGCGCGGCGAAGTCATTTCGTCCACGTTCGACGAACCCGCCGCCCGTCACGTGCAGGTTGCTGAAATGGTTCTCGAAAAGGCGAAGCGCCTTGTCGAACACAAGCGCGACGTTATCATCCTGCTCGACTCCATCACGCGTCTGGCGCGCGCCTACAACACGGTCGTGCCGTCGTCGGGTAAAGTCCTGACAGGCGGTGTGGACGCCAACGCCCTGCAACGTCCGAAGCGTTTCTTCGGTGCCGCGCGTAACATCGAACAGGGCGGATCGCTGACCATCATCGCCACCGCGCTGATCGACACGGGATCGCGTATGGACGAGGTTATCTTCGAGGAGTTCAAAGGCACGGGTAACTCCGAAATCGTCATGGAGCGTAAGATTGCCGACAAGCGCGTCTTCCCGGCCATCGACATCCAGAAATCTGGCACGCGGAAAGAAGAACTTCTGGTCGACAAGGAAACGCTGCAGAAGATGTGGATCCTACGCCGTATCCTCAACCCGATGGGCACGGTCGATGCGATGGAATTCCTCCTCGACAAGATGCGCCAGACAAAGAACAACGACGAATTCTTCGGTGCGATGAACCAATAGGTTTTGCCGCCCGTAATTCAAAAATACCGCCGCTGGAAACAGGGCGGTATTTTTTTATGGGCTTTGTTTGAAAAACAAAGGGGCGGGCATAACTGATTCCAAGAAACACAAAAGGAAAACCTCATGACAGCGAAAAACACGATCTGTATCTGGTATGACAAAGACGCCGAGGAGGCCGCTAAATTCTACGCCGGTGTTTTCCCGACACCGCGGTCAACGCCATCCATCACGCGCCAAGCGATTATCCATCCGGCAAGAAGGGCGATGTCCTTACCGTGGATTTCGTGGTTGCGGGCATTCCCTGCATCGGCCTCAACGGCGGCGATGCTTTTAAACATACTGAAGCATTCTCATTTCAAATCGCCACCGACGATCAGGAAGAAACGGACCGCTACTGGAACGCCATCGTCGGCAATGGCGGGCAGGAAAGTGCATGCGGGTGGTGCAAGGATAAATGGGGCATATCCTGGCAAATCACGCCGCGTGTTCTGACCGACGCGCTTGCCGCAGGCGGCGAGGTCGCGAGACGGGCGTTTGAGGCCATGATGACCATGCAGAAAATTGATGTGGCGGCCATCGAGTCCGCCGTGCGCGGGCGATGCCGGATCAATATTCCGCTTCAGCCAACAAACAATCCTGATTCACGTGAAACAGATTTTGCAAAGGCCGCTGCTCAAAAAGCGGCCTTTTTGCTGTGGTTTTCGCGCATTCTCTAAAATTCAAAATAAATCCGAAACGATAGTTGTTGTCATAAATTCTTTATCCGTGATGTAATGAAGTATCAGGGTTAAGGCAAAAACGAAAACCGCTAAGAACCTTTCCTTCAAAGGCGGTTTCTTATTATGGGTGGGTATTGAAAATGCAGATCAGGATCTGCGGACGTCTCGTTCGTTGGCAAAAACCAATCAAACTTCGCAAACTTACGAAACTTCCGCACCATGCCGCGCTGGCCGCGATCATGGCTATTCTGAGCTCTGCGCCCTCCTATGCCGCCGCGCCATGCGGTGCGCCTGAACAAAAGATTGAGCGTTCTTCGCAAAGCCTGAAAACGGTTCCGAAGAAACATACTGCCGACAATATTCCGGCGATGGCCCTGGCCATGGCTTTTGGAATGCGGAGCGTGCATGGGCCGGTTCAGAAGACCGCACCCTCGGCACGCTCTGCTTTTGTTTCCCACCCGGCCTCTCAAAAGCGGCAAGCCGCCTCGATGTCCCGTGAGAGGGGCTGCGTTCTATCATCCTCGGCAATCATGCCGCCCCGCATGATTGCCCAGTGAAAGACGTTCTTTCTTCATAGAAAGCCAAGTCCCCTTGGAACGTCTTTTTAAACCACCGCTCCGCCCCTTCCCCAGGCGGGGCGGTGTTATATTGGAGGAATAAATTATCCGAAAATTATCGTGCGAAGCGCGCCGTACCAATGCGGCGCGTTTTGCATTTGTGCGGCAATCTCGATAACGGCGGGCACCAGAAAAACGGCAATCGCATAGCCGTATAATCCCAACTGTCCGGCGCGCGGCATCGGCACCAGGGTGGATTGCGGCTTTCCGTTTTTCGATGGCTGTTTCGATTTCATCAAATGACCGAGTGCGTTCTGTATCGCGTTTCGTGCCGCCATCTGGATGCAAAGGCCTGTGATCATGCCGCCGATCACGGGCAGCGGCAGGTCGAGAAGAAAATCAAATTTCGGATCCGGCAGATAACCCGCAATCGCAGACCTGACGGGCAGCAGATAATATGCGGCGTTCATAGCGGCCGTGATGCCCGCGCCAAGCGCAAGACCGTGAAGTCGCGGTTTGATCGTGATGCGCGCCATTGTGTTTTCGGCGAGCATGGCGATTTTCTCCGCCATCGTTGAGGTCAGCCCGATGTCATAGGTACGAAGGAGAAGCTTCATGGTTTTTACGGGGCCGATGCGCGGGGCGTTCAGATAGGCCTGCGCGATCGCGCGGTATCTTGTGGCCTTGCGGATTTTGTCGGCGACGGAGCCGACATCGCGCGCGGCCTGCTCCAGCTCCTCCACCGGTGCGGTCAGAACCTTGTCGAGCACTGCGGGGAAGGCGCCCAGCTCCGCCTTATACCCGAACAGGTTTGCTTTCACTTCCTGCTTGCCGATCTGGAAGATGATCTGCCCATAAGGGAACTGCACCTCATAATTCGCGCCAAGGACGTTTTCGCGGTCATCCGCCATCCGTCCGCGGATATAGACGCGTTTTTCCTCAGCCATGCGAAGCGCGCCGGTTTCGATCATGTCGGCGGCGCCCTGCGGAATGGATTTTCGTTCATATTCGAAATACGGAACGGCCTGCGCCTGCATGGTGAAGATATGGCTCTTCCATCCCACGCCGCCGCATGATGTGCATTTCATCGACCCGGTCGCGTGGCATGTGCGGCACTGCATGTACCCGCTGCGGTGACAGACATCGCACGGAACGTAACGCTGGCCGTGACAGCGGTGGCACTTCACCCCCTGCACCAGTCCGGTGGACATGCAGATCGGGCATGCCATCATGCCGCGCCCTGTGCATTTGATGCAGCTTTCGACTTTTTGCCCGTGGCATTTTACGCACGCGCTGTGGCCGGAGCCGCGGCAATTGGTGCAGCCCTCATGCCATGTGTATTCGCGTTTTAAAAAATCGAGGGCGATGGGCTGGCCGCTCAACCCGAAACCCTGATCGGGTCTTTTCAGGAGGACGTCGGCAATACGGGCTTTCTGGGCGGCGTCGTTCGCCGCGCTGATCATCGCCTGATTGATATGCTGCGTCGCCTCGTCCTTGGAGCCGACAAGTGCGCCCGCGACAATTTTGCCCGGTGCCGTGCGTTCGCTCGCGGATGGTTTCAATTCCAGATATGTGCCCGCATTCATGCTGAGCTGGCGGATGTCGTGCGATACGACCCTGATGGAATCCTTTTTGATGCCGTTGCCCTTGAAAACGGCCTGCACATGTTCGAGCGCCGCGCGGATCAGCGCGTCGGTGGACGGATAGGATGTCTGGCCGGCGTTCGTCGTCATATAACTCTATCTAGGGCATAGCGGGACGCGGTAAGTCAAAATCAGCTTCGCCCTCACCCTATCAACCCCCTTGAAAACTGTCCATTGCCTGATGCGCGAAAAGCGCGCTCTTGCCGCGGGCGGTTCCATGTTATAAGTAAAACGACAGACACAAGTGACAAGGACGCCGCTATGAAATTCATCTTTGACGTAGAATGCACGCCCGAAGAAGCCCGCCGTTTTCTGGGGCTTCCCGACCTTGCGCCGATGCAGGAAAAGATGATGAAGGAACTGGAAGACCGCATGGCGGAAAACCTCCGCGCGCTCGACCCTGAAACGCTGGTCAAGACATGGATGCCGATGACGATGAACGGCTGGGGCGAGATGCAGAAAATGTTCTGGTCGCAAATGGGTATCGAATTTCCGGCGGACGGTCAGAAACCGGCGTCCGCCTCCCCTAAGAAAAAATCCTAAACTCTCATGGACGGCAAGACGATCTTCGCGCTTTCTTCCGCGTCCGGCAAGGCGGGTGTTTCGATCATCCGCGTATCCGGCGCCCGCGCGATGGAGTCATTCCGCATCCTGACAAAAATAGAGGAAACGCCGGAGCCGCGCAAAGCGCTGTTCGTTCCGATCTATAATCCCAAAGACGAAAACGATATCATCGACCGTGCGCTCGTTTTGCCTTTCGTGCCGCCAAATAGTTTCACGGGAGAATCAGTTGTCGAGTACCAACTGCATGGATCGCCTGCCGTTATTGATGCCTTGCTCTCCGCCCTTTCGTCGATCGATGGCCACCGCATGGCGGAGCATGGCGAATTTACGCGCCGCGCGTTTGAAAACGGCAAGCTTGATCTGACGGAGGCCGAAGCCGTTGCCGACCTGATTAATGCCGAAACACAGGAGCAGCGCAGGCAAGCGCTGCTGCAAATGGACGGCGCGCTGTCGCGTCTTTACGAAGACTGGCGCACGCGCCTCGTCCGCATCATGGCGTATATAGAAACCGTCATCGACTTTCCGGATGAGGATATTCCGGACTCCCAAATCTTGACCACAGCGCCGGACATTGAAAAACTGATCAGTGAAATC
>QFNK01000042.1 GCA_003240795.1 Micavibrio aeruginosavorus
GATTACGGCATGCTGGAACGCTGGTTCCGTGTCTCGCGTGACCTCAATCCACGCTCCGACTTCGTGCCCGTATTGGCGGCTTATTATTTCGGGGGGCTGGATGGCTATCCCGACAAGATATCCCATGTCGTCAATTACCTCGCGCTTGCGGGGGAGGATGACTATCCGCAAAAATGGCGCTGGCTCGCGCAGGCTGTTTATCTGGCGCGGTACAAGGAAGAAAACCTGCCGCGGGCCTTGGAGCTGGCAAACCGCCTGGCAACCCTTGACGCCGACACGGCCGCATGGGCGCGTCAGATGCCAGCCTTCGTTCAGCTGGAAATGGGCAACAACGAGGCCGCCTACGAAGTCATGATCCGCATGCTGGCCAGCGAGGCGGACAAGCTGCACCCCAACGAGGTGAATTTTATGCGGGAATTTATCTGCACCCGCGCGCTTGACGCCGCAAGGGCGGCACGCAACCCGATTTGCGGCGTTAATCCTTAAATTTTAAGAGGATAGGGCGCATTGGCGGCCCTTGGTTAATAATTTTTTAAGACGTATGACCGAAAATTGTGTATAAGGTTGTATATCTTGAAGGGGATTCGCCCGTCTTTTTTTCCACATCTACCCATGCCATTTTCTTGAAGGAGAAATTCTATATGGTTACCACGCATGCAACAAACCGCCGCTCGGAGCAGGGTTTTACCCTCGTCGAATTGGCTATCGTTATGGTTATTATCGGTCTGTTGATCGGTGGTATCCTGAAAGGTCAGGAGCTGATCAACAACGCGAAGATTTCCGCGACTGTAACGCAGCTGAAATCCATGGACGCGGCTCTGAACACGTTTCAGGACAAATACGCCGCATTGCCAGGTGATATGCTTCGCGCAACAAACCGTCTTCCAAATTGCGCCACAGCACCGTGCAACATCTCCGGTGACGGAAACTCCCAATATGCAAACCAGGCCGGCTCCGCGCCAACCAACTCTCAGGAGGGCACTGTTGCATTCGCTCACCTGAGCGCGGCTGATCTTCTTTCCGGCATCAGCGTTTCCTCCGGAAACAACCCAAGCCCTCCGTCATTCGGCGGACTTCTGCCTGCGGTTAAAGTCGGCGGCGGTATGTGGCTCGGAAGCTCCACGACAGGTGGCGCTGCGGCAGGTATTTCTACGCTGACGCCAAACCGTACATATCTGGCCCTGAACGGCACGAACGTTGCCGTCACAAACTCGACGGGCGCCCTGACGCCGGTTGATGCGGCCCAGATCGACCGTAAGATTGACGACGGTATGCCAAGCGGCGGTTCCGTTCAGTCTATCTGCTTGGTCGGTATCACGAATGGTGAATATGACGAAGGCGCAACAAGCGGTACATGCGCTATGTACGTCCGCGTCCTGAACTAACAATACCGAACAAAGAAAAAGCCCCCGCAAAGTCGGGGGCTTTTTTATGGCCTGTTGCTTGGCAACCGGAAACTATGCCGCTTTCGCCAGAGACTGGTTCAGTTTCTGAACAAGGGCATCGCCCATGGCGTCAGTACCGACCTGCGTGCAGCCGTCCGCCATGACGTCCGCCGTGCGCGTTCCGCCGTTGAGGACGTCCTGCACCGCGCTTTCGATCATGTCCGCGGCGTCCCCCTGCGAAAGGGAGTAACGCAGCGCCATGGAGAAGCTGAGGATCGTTGCCAGCGGGTTCGCCTTGTCCTGACCCGCGATATCGGGCGCGGAGCCGTGCACAGGCTCATAAAGCCCGGGTGTGCCCGGCGCGCCAAGGGAGGCGGAGGGAAGCATGCCGAGCGATCCGGTCAGCATCGCGGCTTCGTCGGACAGAATGTCGCCAAACAGATTGTCCGTGACAATCACATCGAACTGCCGCGGATTGCGGAGCAGCTGCATCGCGCAATTATCCGCATACATATGCTCCAGCGCCACATCCGCATATTCCGCCTTGTGAAGCGCTGTAATGTCCTCGCGCCAGAGTTTGCCGCTCTCCATGACGTTCGCTTTTTCACAGGATGTAACCTTGCCGCTGCGTTTCCGCGCAAGCTCGAACGCGACGCGTCCGACACGCTTGATCTCGCTCGTAGTGTAAACTTGTGTATTCACGCCGCGGCGCTCCCCGTTGCCGAGGTCTTCGATGCCGCGCGGCTCTCCGAAATAAACCCCGCCCGTCAATTCGCGTACGATCAAGATATCAAGGCCTTTCACGATTTCCGTCTTCAGCGTCGAAGCCTCCGCCAGCGCATCGAACACAAGGGCGGGACGCAGGTTCGCGAAAAGGCCCAGCTCCTTGCGGATGCGAAGAAGACCCGCCTCCGGACGTTTGTTATAGTCCACGCCATCCCATTTCGGGCCGCCGACAGCGCCCATGATGATCGCATCCGACTTCCGGCATATCGCCAGCGTCTCGTCCGCGAACGGTACGCCGTAAGTATCATAGGCTGCGCCGCCTATTTTATCTTCGGCAATCTCGAACGTATAACCGCCGTTGGCCTCAAGCCATGAAATCACTTTGCGCACCTGCGCCATGACTTCGGGGCCGATGCCGTCGCCAGGCAGGATGGTCAGGGAAAAATTCTTGCTCATATCCGGTCCTTATATCCAGGGGCGTTTGTTTTTGTCGTTCTGCTCGAACGCCGTGATGTTGGCTGCCTTTACTTCCGTAAGGCCGATATCGTCCAGCCCGTTGAGAAGGCAGTGTTTCCTGAACGGGTCTATCTCGAAAGAAAACGTGAACTGGTTGCCGCGTGTGACGGTCTGTTTTTCGAGGTCGATTTCAATCGGTGCGCCGGGCTCTTCCTCCGCCGCTTTCATGATCGCCTCGACCTGATCCTTCGCAAGCTTGATGGGAAGAATACCGTTCTTGAAGGAGTTGTTGTAGAAAATATCCGCAAAGCTTTCCGCAATGACACAGCGTATGCCGAAATCAAGGATCGCCCACGGCGCGTGCTCGCGGCTCGACCCGCAACCGAAATTCTCGCCGGTGACAAGGATGGATGCGTTTCTGTACGGCGCCCGGTTCAAAACGAAATCGGCTTTCTCGCTGCCGTCTTCGTTATAACGGATGTCGTTGAACGCATGGATGCCCAGACCCGCGCGTTTGATCGTTTTCAAAAACTGTTTCGGAATGATGATGTCCGTGTCGACATTGATCATGCAAAGCGGGGCGGCAATGCCGCTTAATACCGTAAATTTTTCCATGCCTGAAAATAATCAGGAATATCAGGCGAATGCAAGTCCGCTCTTGGCCCTGATGCCCGGCGGAAAGGTCGTCGGGTCGAGGAATTCCGCGATATTGACCAAAAGCTCGTGGCGGAATTCGCCCTTGTGCTTTGTCTGGTCCGTATAGATGGAAAGGCCGGTCATTTCGCGGAAGCATTCCGCCATGGATTTCGTCCGGTTCGCGCGCGGAATGGCCTTGCCGTCCACGCTGTCGATAATGCCGATGATCTCCGTCAATTCGCCAAGCTCATCGCCTTCAAGGCCGACAGGCCCGGTGCCGTTGATGCGTTCATGATGGTGGCGCATGATGCACTCCGTAACGGACAGGTGAGGGTGCCCGCTCAGATGCCTGAATTCTTCGGTGTCGAGATAACTGTTCAGCAAATCCTCGCCGAGGAAGACATGCATCTTGCGCTCATCAAGAACCATCTGATCCGGCTTGTTCGGAAGATTGTAGATCATCGCATCCTGCAGGATTTTTCCGGCATCGTGGTTTCTGAACGCTTCGCCGATATTGCGGATAAGGCCGTGATCAAACCATTTGCTGTATGTCATGGAACTGGCGAGCGCCGAAGACGTCCGGCCGAGATGCTCGCTGATCGTGTGGCCGTAATCGCCGCCGTAATTGCGTATATCGCTCCAGATGCGTTTTTCAAAAGAACGGAAAAGATCGGTGTCATAGACATAGCTTGATGCTACGTCTTCCAGTTCAAGCGGCGTGATTTTCTCAAAATATCCCATACGCTAAAATCCTTTATCGCGTTTTCAGTCTAGGGCGCATGGGTTAACGGCCTCTTAAAATTGCACATGGGATATCCTTATATCGCCGCTTTTTACCGTGTGGAAGAGGAAAGGTCGTCCAGAAGCACGTCTATGGCCGACGTATCCTTTTTACCGGCCTTAAGATCCAGACGGGCCGCCTTAGCAATCTCCTCATAACGGTCGCGGATCCTGTTCAGCTCGTCCTCGCCCAATTCTTCCAGATCCATCAACATGTTGTGCGCGCCGTCCGTCACGCGGATCAGCTCGTCGAGCTTGAGCTGTATCGCCGCCGTATCGCGGTTTTGCGTGCTCTGGATCAAAAACACCATCAGGAACGTGATGATTGTCGTGCCGGTGTTGATGACCAATTGCCATGTTTCATTAAAATCGAATATAGGCCCCGTCACGGCCCAGAGTAGGACGACGCCAACGGCACCGACGAAAACGGCAGGATGGCCTGTCAAATACGATGTCTTCTGCGAAAATTTAATAAAGAAACTGTCGGATTTCATGGATATCCCCCTTAACGCAATACAAACGCAATACGGTTTAAAAAGTTCAGTATAGCGGGAACCGCGGGCTGGGGGGAGAGTTGGTAGAGCCTAAGGCCGGATGAGGAATCCGGCGCAACAAAAGGAGGAAACTATGCCTACGAACAAGCAACGCCCGCAGGACAATGAATATCCGCGTCAGAAAGAGGATCAGGACCAACGCCAGCAGCGTGAACCGGACTCTGCCCAAGACGACGAGGACATGAAGTAAGGTTTCTATCCCTATAAAAAAGCCGGAGAAAAACTCCGGCTTTTTTTATTCTGTATTAGAGGGAGCGCACATCGGTCAGCTTGCCTGTAATCGCCGCCGCCGCCGCCATGGCGGGGGACATGAGATGCGTTCGCCCGCCGCGACCCTGACGTCCTTCGAAATTGCGGTTGGAAGTGGAGGCGCAGCGCTCGCCAGGCTGCAATTTGTCTGCGTTCATCGCAAGGCACATGGAGCATCCCGCCTCGCGCCAGTCGAACCCCGCCTTGATCAATATATCCGCAATGCCTTCGTCTTCCGCCATCTGTTTGACAAGGCCGGAGCCGGGGACGACCATCGCATAAACGCCGTCGGCTACATGTCTGTTGCCAACCACTTTCACGACCTCGCGCAAATCCTCGATCCGCGCATTCGTGCATGATCCGATGAAAACCTTGTCGATACTGATATCCGTAAGCCTTGTTCCGGCGGTAAGTCCCATATAATCCAGCATCCGCTCGACGGAGGCTTTCTTCGCCGCATCGTCGAAATCGGACGGAGAGGGGACAGAACCCGTGATTGGCAGAACATCTTCCGGTGTTGTGCCCCATGTGACAGTCGGCGCAATGTCTTCGGCGCGGAGAACGACTTCACGGTCGTACGTCGCGCCTTCATCGCTCGCAAGCGATGCCCAGTATGACACCGCCTTGTCCCACAATTCTTCCTTCGGCGCCATCGGGCGGCCCTTGATGTATCGGAACGTCGTCTCGTCCGGCGCGACCATGCCGGCGCGCGCACCGCCTTCGATCGACATGTTGCACATCGTCATGCGCCCTTCCATCGACAGGGCGCGAACCGCTTCGCCGGCATATTCGATGACGTATCCCGTGCCGCCCGCCGTGCCGATATGGCCGATGATATGAAGGATCATGTCCTTCGCCGTCACGCCAGGGCCGAGTTGCCCGTCCACCGTAATACGCATGGATTTCGCGGGCTTCTGGATCAGGGTCTGCGTGGCAAGCACGTGCTCCACTTCCGACGTTCCGATACCGAACGCCAGCGCGCCGAAAGCACCGTGGGTGGAGGTGTGGGAATCGCCGCAGACGATGGTCATGCCCGGCTGCGTAAAGCCCTGCTCGGGCCCGATGATGTGGACGATACCCTGACGCTTGTCCTTCATGTCGAACAGCTGCACGCCGAACTCCGCGCAATTCTCGGAAAGGGTGCGCACCTGAAGCGCGCTTTCCGGATCTTCGATGGGGAGGGATCGGTCGCCGGTCGGGACGTTGTGGTCGCACACCGCAAGAGTGGCCTCCGGCTTCCGAACCTTCCGTCCGGCCATGCGGAGCCCCTCGAATGCCTGCGGCGAAGTCACTTCGTGGACAAGGTGGCGGTCTATATAGATAAGGCACGTGCCGTCTTCTGAGCGTTCGATAACATGGTCGTCCCAGATTTTCTGGAACAGCGTGCGGGGCTGCGGCATGGCGGAGTCCTTAAAGGTTGGTCTTTTTTATATATTAACACGACCACGCGAATGCAAGGCTCTATGGACGCATCGGCATGGAAGGCGGAGCGTATTCATCTGATACATAAAATAATCTTGCATCGAAAGATATATTACATTATGTTAAATAAAATTTAACTGGAGTATATCCATGAAAAACGCTGTCAAAATCGCTGGTTTGTTTACGGGGGCTGCAATGCTGGTTGCTGGCGGTGCCGCTATTCTTAAGCAAGGCGCTGAAAATATTGATAATTATAACAACGCGCACAAATCGCCTGACTATGTGCCTGTCTTCATAAAAAGAGAAAATGCGACGATTGGCGCGCCGAGAACGGATGACGAAATCCGCATCCTGATCCAATCACTGCAGCCAGCGCCAAAACGATAACCTGCTGTAATATATGCAATTCAGAGAGAAAAGAGGGCGCCTAGGCCCTCTTTTTTTTTGTGCGATGCCGCAATTGTCTCTTCCCTTTCAGCATTTGGTAACCATATCTCTGTTAGACTTGGTGCAGTGCAAAAGGGGACTGCTATGGGCATTATATCTGAAAATCAACATGTTAAAGCCGACATCTCGCTTCGTTCGGGCTGTCTGGACATTAAATTCCACGAGGATCCAGCATATGCGCGGAGTGAAACCGTGCTTGTGGACTTGCTGCAGGGCAGCATCGGTATTATATTCCAGCATGCTTATCATCACATCGGCGAACTTCCGGCGAATGTGAAGGGGAGCGAACTGAAAAATACGGCACGTGCCAGATTGCACGGCCAGGGCGAAAACGGGCGTGAAATCGAACTGCACGCCCCCGTGAAAGTCATTGTTCAGTAGAAGTATGCTTAAGGAAAGAAGGATTGAAAATAATGGCAAGATCATTGGAAACCTATGTTGATGCCGACGGGAACAAGGTGGTTGAACCCATCTTCAACGGCAATGGCTGTGTCGGCGGAATGATTGGCATCAAGCGATAATTTCGCCCGTACCGATAACAAAAAACGCGGCCATATCAGTGCCGCGTTTTTTGTTATCGGGAATAGGGCAAAGAAAAACGCGGCACCGTTGGGCGCCGCGTTTTGAATAAATAGGCCTTTAAAATTAGGCTTGTTCTGCCGGTGCTGCCGCTGCGGCTGCTTCTGCCGCTTTTGCGTCTGCCTTGGCTTTTTCTTTTGCTTCCTGAGCTTTGCGCGCTTCTGCGGACGCTGCTTTTTTCGCCTCTTTCTTCTTGGCGACTTTTTGCGTTTTTGTCAGGTTGTCGTCCTCATGTGCCTCGACTTCCAGACCGTGGCCTGTCGTACGCTCCGTAATACGGGCGGACTTACCGCGGCGGTCGCGCAGGTAGTAGAGTTTCGCACGGCGGACGGAACCGCGGCGGACGAGTTCAACGGATTCGATGGTTGGGGAGAACAGCGGGAATACGCGCTCTACGCCTTCGCCCAGCGAGATTTTACGAACTGTGAAGCTGGCGTTGATGTTGCCTTCGCCGCCGAAACGGGCGATGCAGAGGCCTTCATAAGCCTGGATACGCTCACGCTCGCCTTCTTTGATACGGATGTTTACTTTAACCGTGTCGCCAGGGGAGAAATCAGGGATGTTTTTCTTGGCGGACAGTTTTTCGATCTGGCGCGCTTCGAATTTTTGCAGTGTATTGGCCATTGTCGGCTCCTATAATGTTTTTTGCGTTGTTAGTTGCGGGTTTTCTAACCGAAATACCCAGCGTGCGCAAGGGTTTTATGCCGGTTTGCGGGGGGCGGGCTTGCTTTCACTCTCACGGCGGGACAGCCTTTCATACTCGCTCTCCAGACGGCGGCATTCCTTGTCTTTATCCGGATCCCGGCCATCCTTTTTCGCGCGGTCGCAGGCGCTCTCATACCGCATATACGCGCGTTCCGACGGCGTGCCGTGAACGAAGGTAGAAACGGCCTCTGCCGCCTTGCTGAAGAAATTGCGCATAATCCAAGGTCCCCTTTGGTTGTGTGCCAATGGGATCAATATAGTCATTTACCCGATTTTGGCAACAAATCCGGCCTAACCAATTGAGTTATTTGAAGACTTTGAGCGTGCCGCCATTTTTCTATTTCCGCGTGGTTGCCGGATTTAAGCACGTCCGGCACGCCGCGCACCACGCCGTTCGCATCCGTCCACTCGGCTGGGCGGGTATAATGCGGATACTCCAGAAGGCCGTTGGAAAAGCTTTCCTCGTCCGGCGTTGTGGCATTCCCCATAACACCGGGGAGAAGGCGGATACACGCATCCATCAGGGTGAGGGCGGCCACTTCACCGCCCGAAAGAACATAGTCCCCTATGCTGATTTCCTCGAACCCGTGCGCGTCCAGAATCCGCTGGTCCACACCCTCATATCGCCCGCACAGGATGGTCAGCGCGTTTTCGCTGGAAAGCTCCTGGACCCGCGCCTGGGTTAACGGCTTACCCCGCGGGGACATGTAAATCTTTCTGCCCGCACAAGGAACGGACAGCAACGCCCGCTCGATCACATCCGCCCGCATCACCATGCCCGCGCCGCCGCCAAAGGGCGTGTCGTCCACGTTGCGATGCTTGCCTTCACCGAAATCCCGTATCTGCACCGTGTCAAAAGACCAGTCGCCGCGCTCCAGCGCCTGTCCTGCAAGGCTATGCCCCAGAAAGCCCGGAAACATATCGGGAAAAAGTGTGAGAAGGTTGACGTGAAAGCCCATTACAACGTTTCCGGCAATTCCACGGTGACCTTGCCCGCGTCGAAATCGACTTCCAGCACCGTTTCATCGGTGAAAGGAATGTAGAAGCTCTGGCCGCTTTGCGGTTTGATATCGAGCAGGTCGCTCGCGCCGAAATTTTCCACGGACAGTATCGTGCCGATGTCATTTCCTTGGCGGTCGACAACTGTCAGGCCTTTCAGGTCCTCGATATAATATTCCCCGTCATCCGTTTCGGGCAGGGCATCGCGGTCGATATACAGCTTCGTTCCGCGCAGCGCCTCTGCGCCGTTGCGGTCGGATACGCCTGTGACCTCGGCCAGAAGGTCTTTCTTCACCGCGCCTCTGATTTTAAAGGACAGCGTCTTCGCGCCTGTTTCGCTGGTGAAGACTGTGCCGTCCTCGAACAGGCTGTCGTCATCGACAAAACTGCGGAGTTTCACGAATCCTTTGATTCCATGGGCGGTGGCGATTTCGCCGATCTGTATGCGTTTCTCGTTCATTTCTGCGGGTTTCAAAGCTTTTGGTTGACTTGGATTAGTTTATACATAACCCTAATAGAGGGAGTAATCAAAATTTTAGCAAAAAAGGGGCTGTTTTATGAGTTTTATTGCCAATGACCGTTTTATCACAGGCGGCTTGCGTGTTCTGGGCATCGCATTGTCCTTCCTGTCCATCCTGTTTCTCGGCATGTGGGTTTATTCGGTCTTCATCGATGACGTTAATGATGTCTCGGTCAACAACATCGCCGACAACCTGATCGCTTTCGTCGGGGCGGGCGCGATTGGATTTTTCCTTCTGGCGCTTGCCCGCCTGATCGAAATCGGCGCGAAGATCGCGGACAAGAAATAGGCTTTCAATCGGAATGCAAAAACCCCCGCAAATCGCGGGGGTTTTCTTATGCTTGTAAAACTACTCTGCTTTCGCCTCTTCAGCGGCTTCTTCCGCAGGAGCTTCTGCCGGAGC